>NZ_JAUSUX010000039.1 GCF_030813795.1 Desulfofundulus luciae
CCGCTTCAGTTCCGTCTGTGACAGGGTAACCATCTCCTTCATACTGACATTTTCACTGACGGATTTTACCCTGACAATATCACAGACGGATCACACCGGGCAGTCAACTTCCCTTGACATTATGGTGGCTATATGTTAGATTAAAAGCAGGAATGCCATAACAACGGCGGTAGTGCCTCGACCTGTCGAGGTTTTTGGTTAGGCCCTCTAAACTGCTGGCACAGTTTAGAGGGTTTTTAATCCCGCCGGACTTGACAATGTCGCTTTCTTTAATTAAATTAAAGGTAGGAATCCCATAACCAGAACGGCACGAGCGCCTCATACTGCCGGGGCTTTTAGTGAAACCCTTGGAAACCGATGCGGCGGTTCCAAGGGTTTTCAACTACTTGCGCCGGTCAGTTATGTGGACGACGAGGGTGAGCAGTAGAATGACCGCTATTACGATCTGGATTGCGTCCGATGTTGTGAGCATTCCTGCCTCACCCCCCTTCGGAGAAAAATCTCCCCCGGCAGGTGAGGCCCGTCCGGTTATGGTATTCCTTGTCTTATTTTAGCAAACGCTATCAGTTTGGACAAGGGACTTAAAGCGGAACAAAAAACAAAAGCAATCCGGTTATTCGTTAGCTTGGAGTAAAAAACGTTCTATCATAACGTTCGGTCAAGAAACCAAAAAACCTTCTGATTCCCTCTGGTGACTTGGATAACAGCCATTCGAACTTCCATATCAAAACAAGCAATCCGCTGCTAACTGAGACTCCATAAAAACCCAACCCAGGGTTACTTGAGGCCATAGAAAAGTAATAAGGAAATTTTAGCAATACTGCGAGCGATGCTACAATCTTAAAAACCAGGGTAAGGTTCGGCAATCCCTCTTTGTTCTGGATTTTATATGTAAACCAAAGCCAAACATAAAGGAAGACAATAATCCCTTCCATAGAAGGTATACCTGTGGCAAATCCCAACACAGCTAAGCACAGCAGGTAAAACCCAAGAGCCTTATAATCTATATTCCTCAACCTGTCGTTTAACCACCAAAACCAACCCGAGATAATCATTAGTAGTTGACCTGTACGAGATATTGATTCTCCTAATCCTGTAAACATCGAACCAAATGCTCCCATAAATCTTCCTGCAATCATGTTTCCCATATCTGCACCAAAACCGGAACCGAACATACCAAATATCGCCTGAATTGGAGCTACGATCAGCGGCGTCGTCACCCATATAAACGCTCCCAAAGTAAAAAGACAGCTTGCTGCTATCGCTGGCACAACAATTAGTGCGTAATAAGCCCAATTTAAAAACATATGCGTTAAAAAGATTGCTGAAACCGTAGCCAATAACAGTACAGCCCGGATATCAATTTCCGAAGGCGCTTCCGACAACCAGAAAGGCAAAACAAGTAAAAATGAAATAAAGTAAAGTATCCCCAAAATTACCGAACCGTCCTTAATACGAGTTAATAAAGCAACTATCTTTTCCCACGTAATATCCATGTCTGTTTCCTCCTAATCAAACATTCTATCCAAACAAAGGAATAGGTTCTCAGGAACAAGATTCTACAACCTTTTTATAAAACTGCTACCCCATAGAGAAAGGTTATTTTCGGGCTTTGAAAACAAGCGCTCCCCCAACAGGCGGGACGGAAGCCCGGAATCGCCCGCCTTGAATACATTGAGATCCCCGAATACCAGGAAGCTGTTTTTCGCGCGGGATACAGCGACGTTCAGCATATTTTTGCCCTTGTTAAAGAAGAAGTCCGCTGGGTTGCCGTCCCTGACAATGCATACCGGAGAAAATACCACCACGTCTCTTTCTGCACCCTGAAGAGCGTGCACCGTACCGGCAGTTATAATTTTCTCGCCTCCTCTAAGTGCAGCAAAACGGGAAAGTTTCAGCATATTGTTAATCAACTTTTTTTGCGCGACGAAAGGGGTCAGAATCGCAATAATTTCATAGATTTGCTTCTCACCCCGGCCGTAAAGGGCTTCCAGGTAGTCCTTGTACGCCAGAATCCATTCGAGAATAGCCTCCGCCTCTTTCTCGTTGATTCGGCTACCTCCCACATATCGCGATTGACCGGGTACATGCAGATAACCAAAGGGCGGCAGTGCACCAGGCGGAATTTCAGAACCTCGCTTGGGTTCTAATCTTCCTCCATAGGCCAGCCTGTTGCAATAATCTATGATTTCATCCAAGCAGCGGTAGTGCTCGCTCAGGAACATGCCCCGTTCCGGGTAGGGATTGCCGTTAGAATCGTACTTCTGGTACCTGCACGCCCGCTGCGCGATGGCCATGACACACCCGCTTGACACTGTAATGCCTTTTGCTTTAATTTCGTCGTACTTTTTATCGAGATCGTCTGCTTGCTTTATAACCTCGTGCCTCACAAGGTTTCCAATATCAACCGGTTTGGGGATTTTACATACCGGCTCGATTTGCAGAAGATCACCTACCACAACGGCCTTTCGGGCCAGGGCAAATGCTGGAGCAGCCAGGTTGGGTAGCACCTGTCCCGCCTCGTCGATGATCAAAAGATCGGCAAAATTATACAGGGGAAAAATCCTCTGCTCAGAATAGCTCCGCGGCGGAGGTGCAGAAAGAATCTTTGGCAGTATGTAAAGCGTAGACACCATGCAGGGCGTAAGCATGGCGTAAAGCTTGAGCTTTCTCTCCACTCTTTCCTTGCCCGTAGGCATCCGGCCGCTTTCATTAAGCTGGTGCAGAAGCTCGACTTCCTTAAGCCACCGGGCTTCCCAGTAGTGGGTCGCCAGCAAAAAAGCCTTGTGACGCGGGGTTACGTCAAGGTCATTTAGGAAGCTGCCCAGGTTTTTTACCTCTTCTTCAAATTCCGCCAGTTTGGGCATCAGTTTCAGGACGCTTTCACGGGCTGTTTCAATGTTTTTCTTTTCCGCTGTTATTTGTCGGCTGTCTTCATTGAGGCGAAGCTTTTCTTTTTTCTTCAGTTCTTTACTATTCAGGGCAGCCTGCATCCCGGCTGAAATGAAATAACTAATTTCGCCGTTTGCCTGTTCTAATCCGTGATATTGTACGAACGCGGCCAGCCGGGCCTGGCGTCTCCTTTTGACAACAGGAAGGAACCAGGCCAACTTCCACCAGAAAGGTTCGCTCTTCTGATGGAGCCTCCATGCTCTATCAAGATTAAGCCACTTTTCACACTCAATAGAAATTACAGAAATGCTTTTTTCCACTTCGATTATTTGGTTCCGCAATTCTGTCTCCCGGGCCTCAACTTTTTTAAGGTGTTCGCCAAGCGCGCCAGGCAGGTCTTTGAAGTCTATACCATCCAGGCCAAACCTTTTCCTGATATCATCCAGCTCATCCAATACGTGCTTATACCTGGAAAGAACTTCTTTCTTTTTGCCGACAGACTCTCGAATCAGGAGCACGCATTTTTCAAGCTCCCGGTGCAGTATGCAAAGTGCCGTGTCAATTGACTGGGGCTTGGCACCAAAACATTGTTCGAACTTTTTCATAAAGAAGTCGGATGCCGCTAAAAGATATCCCCGCTCCTCCACTTTTCCTGGAAACCCAGAGTTGGCAGGAAAATAATAAAAATTGGTTGAGGCAACCTGAAAGCGGGAATTTGCCTCATTGAACAGATTTGCTGCTGGAAAATATAGGCCATAGCTTTTAACTTCAGGCAGCCATCGTTCGGCCAGCGGATTGCCCGGGTTATGTTCGAGAACTTTTCCGAAGCTGTCGATGATATTGGTTACAGCCTGATTGTTGGCCGATACCGCCACTATTATTGGTGGTTCAGATTGATAAAAGGCAGCCTCCACCCAAAGCGTAGCGATGATACTGTGCAAAAGAGTGGTCTTACCTGTCCCGGGCGGGCCATTGACAGCCAGTATTTCTCCATCCTTTAAAGTTAGAAAATGGTGCAAAGCCTCTCTCTGTGAGGGGGCTAAAGGAAACTTGGCAGTCATCTGGCCGCAATGTTTTGAGGCCTGATCCAGCGTCTGTTCCAGGCCCATTACGGCCGTCACCGGCTCATCGGTCATGGAGAGATACTTTTCTAAAAGCGGAACGTTTCGATTATCGCTGATTATTGCATCATAAAGCTTGATTAGGTGTACCGCGGGATTGTCTACACCGTCGTCAGAAACCACGTAAGCCTTATTATATATCGTGTAATCAGAAACTTTTATATTTCCTACCACGGCTTTAAGCATTTTCTGGCCGTACTCAAGCAGTCCCTGCCAATCTGTACAGGCAATTTCCGGAGAGTTTTCCTGTATAAACTTTTCGACGTCATCCAACCTCCCGACTGTTAAGTCCGCTACTTCGCCGAGCGCCGGTTCCAGCAACTTTCTACTGATCCAGGGATATTTGCCTTGCCTGGGGCGCAATTCAAGCTCAGATGTAAGGTCCGCTGGAATCCAAAGTAATGCCCGGTCTTTCTTCTTTTTTTGACCGTGCTGGGCTTTCCCTTGTAATTGCACCGGACAAACCAGAACACGGGCAGGTTGTTCATTACCTGGTTTTTCAGCTTCTTCAACCTTTAAACCCAATCTTTTTACTGCCTCTTCACTCAGTGATTCTTTGCTAATTTTTCCCGCTCTTAATTCCTCAGAGGTTATTTCCAACACCTCTTCCGGAAGTTCGTCGTCTACCCGTTCGGCATCGATCAAGCTATCCCGCCAATAATTTAGGAGTTCCACATAGCCCGTATGCAAACTCGACCCCCCCGCCAAACAACTATTGCATTTTGTATGCTTCCTCGTCGCAGCGGGAAAGCCCTTCGGGAAATTTGTCTTGTTATGTCGATAACAGTAGACTAGACTTTACAACACCCCCGCCAGCACCGTCCTCCAAAACTCTTCCACCACCCGGGCCGCCTCATGCAGCACCGGCGCGTGCGCCCCGAACATTTGCGCGGTCCAGTCCATACCCCAGACTACTGCAGAAACCAGAACCACTACCGCTGTAATGGAAAAAGCCAGGGAGACGGCCTGTTTCAGCGTCGCCCAGTCCACCCGGGCGGGCCGTGTTGAAAGAGGCGTGTATAATTCCCGCGGGTGGGACTTCTCCCAGGCTTCCTTCACTTTCCGACTTCTCTTTTCCGCGTACATGAGCCGGTCAGCTTCTTTAATGGTAGCCTGGAGGTCCCGCGCACCCTCGGATATGCCCGTGGAAAACCCCACTTCCAGGTTTCCCGTGTCCGGGGCGCAGTGTTTCCACTCCCTGCGCAGGTTTTCCACTACCTTTTCCGCGTCCGCGCGGGCTGTCCCGGGCAAAATCAGTACAAACTCATCGCCGCCCCAGCGAACGGCCAGGTCCCGGCCCTTCAGGTTCTCCACCAGCATTTTCCCGAAAGCAGCCAGAACCCCGTCACCCATTTCGTGACCCAGGATATCATTAACCGGCTTGAAGTTATCCAGATCGATGAAGACCACCGTATAAAAACCCGTGGGGGAGAATCTTTCTAAGAGGTACCGCCTGGTGAAACATCCGGTCAAAGCATCCCGGTAGAAAGCATCCGGGACATCATCTTTAAACTCGCTTACAGATGATGGCAGTTCACAACGCCCCTCACCGCAAGCATTCTCTTCGTATTCTTCATCGATTTCTTTCCGGTCCAGCTCCTCTTCCCGACGCCCAGCTTGAAACTGCGCTTCTTCAATCTGACCTTCCGAATCGCAAATGGTAGCCTCACTCGTCCGAGACTTCCCCAAAAAACGAAGGATGGTGCGTGCCAATCCGGTGATGTCTTTTTTTTCTCTCCGGGCACCCCCGGAAACGCCCTGTACCTCCACTTCCCCCACCGCCGCCTCGTCGGGCTCTAGGCCCGCATCGGCCAGCGTGGCCGGGTTCAGTACCCGGTACGTCACCGTTTCCGGGCTGACCGGGTCCCACACGATGTCATATACCCCTAGGGCCACGGCCCTCCGGGCCAGGTCCACCGCTTTTTTATCGTCCCGGCGGCCGGGCAGCAGTATAACGCGCAGGCCGGCCATGCGGAGTTCTTTCACCAGATCCACCGTATCAGCCTGCCCGGGCAGGTGGAGGGAGAGAACCACCACGTCCGCCCCGCGGTCTTTCGTAAGCGACAGGAGGCCCTCGCGGTAGTAGCACTCGCCAGCCACCTCTATGTTCCGGCTGGAGAGTTCGCCGGAAATGCTCCCGTCGAGTTCTTCCAAACCCGTTGCAATTAGAACACGCAACCAGAATCACCTCCCCAAAAAGAAAAACCGGGCGTATGCCCGGCAACTACTGCGAACTATTGCGGCTGTACTACCAGCAGCGGGTTGATCCAGTGGGCGTCGGGGTCGTCCCGGTAAGGACACATCAACCCGCCTTCAGTAATGCCGAAGTGAAGGTGTGGACCATAAGAATTCCCCGTATTCCCCACCGCGCCTATCCTGTCCCCGGGCCGCACCGCTTGTTTTTCCGAAACGTCTATCCTGCTCAGGTGGGCGTACAGGTACATGTGCACGCCGTCGTAAATGCATACAGTGTTGCCGTACCCGCCCCACCATCCTGCAAAGACCACCGCGCCGCCGGAAACCGACACCACCGCTGTGCCTTCCGGTGCGGCGATGTCGATGCCCTGGTGCAGGTGTCCCGGCCTGGGTTCGTGGAACCAGCCCGTGATCTTCCGGTGCCCCGGTACCGGCCACACCGCTCCGGCCTGCATGCCTTCAGCGTACCCCAGTATGTCCGGGATGTAGTGTTCCTTCCCGTTAATGGCCCTGTCAACGTCGTCGCCAAAACCCCCGTATTTCGCCAGGGCCTTCAGCACCTGCGGGTCAGATTTCCACCCGTCATTTTTCCAATCAATGCTTTTGGGGTCACCCATATAATCGGCTAGTACCAGTGCTCCGGCCAGTATTTGCGCCCTGGGGTCCCACTGGTAGAGTTCCGGCGGCGAGAACCCCAGCCGGAGCCACCTGTCCTTCCAGTAGTCCGGGTGCTGCTGGGAAATCCCGAAACAGCCGGTACCGGTGTTGACTGCCGTGGGATCCCAGGACGATTCCCTCTGAAAGACGGCCGCCAGGAACCACCAGGGTATCCCGAACCTTTCCTCCGCTTCCTTCAAAAACGGCATGTACTCCGGCGGAACCATCGCCCCGGAAGCAATTGTTTCCGCCCCGTAATTGGAAGTGAGCCACTGAAGCCATTCCTTCTGCTGCGTGAATCCTTCTCCGGCCTCCATCACCCAGTAGCGCGTTTGTTCTATCTGTTTCTCTTTGTCCAAAATTCCATCAAGTTTGTACAGGTTCTTCAGGTACTGCTTAATCCACTGATACCTGTCCGGCCAGAGCTGGATTGTGTCCTTAAGCTGCCAGGTCCGGGTCGTTACCGTGCACTCGCCGGACCGGTGCGTCTCCGTGACTTCCTCGTAGTGGTACTGGTACCACCCGTATATCGTGTGGGCCTCCACCAGCAGGTAGACATCGTGTGTCTCCGAATGGGAACCCTTCGGGCAGGAGACGGAGTAGCTCTCCGTCCGCTTGATGTAATAAAAGTGCGGGTGCAAGTCCTTTGCCACCTTCTCCCGCAGCCAGTCCGGTATCTCCTGCTTGTTGAAAATGTACTGCCAGTACAGACACACTGCGTGGACCGTGCCCCACCTTAGCCGCAGGTCGAAGTCATGCCGGTACTCATCCTTCAGAGCGTGCATGTTCTCGAAACCAGTTTGCGGGTAATACCGGAAGCTCCTGAAGGACTCCTCCGGTACCAGGTAGGTGTCCGCGGCGTTCCACGCCGGCCCCTCCCCCCAGACCGTACTCGTCAGCCGCTCGTATTTCGCCCTGATAACTTTGTCCTGCGGGGAGGAAACCACCCCGGTCATGTAGGACTGCGGGGACATGGTGCTGTATATGCCGGCCACCAGAACGGCAATGCCCAGAAAGACGGCAACGCCGACCAGTACCCACGGGAGAAACGGCAGGAGCAGCACCGCCAGTTTCTTTAACAGAAAGGAACCGATCCTCCTGCCGGCTGCTTTTCCCGCCGCCAGCGCGCGGTCGGCGTACTCCCTCGCTCTGTCTTCCGCTTCACGCAATCCCCCCACCTCTCATAAAAAAAACGGCAGGCGCCGCCGTCACGGATTGATGGAGCGTGACTGCAGTCCCTGCCGCTTTGCCCCCCAGTTTGCCGCCCAGTGACCGGTACCGACCGTGGATAAAGTAGCCGCGCCCGTGAGTTTGATTGCCGCCTTCCACGTGCTGTCGGCACCGGTATACTGCTGCAGCGCTTCCCCGAGAGAGGCGTTGTTACCCAAACTTCGGCGGATCTCGCGGACACCCTTTATGGCATTGAACGTCGTCATGGCCATACGGGTCCCTGCTCCGGTTGTCGCCGACACCAGGCCGCCTACAAGCTGTCCCATCCCGGGCGCCCCGAGGCCGCCAAACGCACTACCAAGTTTTCCGGCTATGTCCGCAACTTTCCCTCCAACAGATTGAGAACGGTGAACATCAGACGCCAGGGACGGCGAACCAGCACCTGCCGGGGCAGCTCCCGTACCGGAAACAGAATCGCCCGGACCGGTTTCCCTGGAGGCAGTCCCCGCCGGAACGTACAGCCCGCTCGGACGCTGTTCCCAATTGTTGAGCTTTGTAGAAAATGCAGATTCCGGCGAGCTCAAACCACCCCCGGATGGTGGAACAATCGGCCCGCCGAGACTTCCACCCGGTACACCACCTGAATTTAAATCGCCTCCGGGTGATGAAACGATCGGTCCGCCGAAACCTCCACCAGGGATTCCAGCCGGTGTCATACCGCCGGGTAGTACACCGCCGGAACTTCCACCCGGCACTGTACCACCGGTCATCTTCCCGGCCCTGCCGCCCAGGGAAGCGATACCGAGGCCGATCAGCCCCGCGACGGCGCCCATGCCGGTCATGGCCCCCAGAACCTTACCGGCCCACTTCTCCTCGGGTACTCCCAAAAACTTCAGGAAACCCTGCAGCAGGTTGCGGACGACTTCCGCGATCGGGATCAGCGCCACAAGCGCCACAATCGGCACCCAGAACCTGGTGTTGGATTCCTGGGCGAATATCGTGAAATACAAACTGAGTACAACCGCGTGGGCGGCCTGCATGAACACGTTTGACGTCAGCTCGCCGAGCCAGACGCCAATGGCCTGCGGGTTCCTGCCCGTCGCCCACGCGAAAGCAAAGAACGGGGTCAGCACGAGGATGGCCGCCAGCACGAACTTCCGTATGATGTACAGGAAATTGAGGTACAGCATTACCCCTACAAAGGCCAGCCGCACGAGAGCGCCCCCGAGACAGCCGGAGTAACCGGTTGAGATCGACATCGGGTCGGGCAGGTGGCCGATCTTATCCGCGGACGCGGCGTAGAAAAAGTCCACGATCCCATCGTTTACCCCGGCAAGTATCTGAAACAAAAGCGGAGCCGACAGCGTTATGAAAAGGGCCATCATGATATACAGCAGGTCGGATTTGGCGTCCGCCTGCCTCGACGGGTTGGCCGCCGCGGTGACCATCACCCTGTACCCCGACGCCACAAAAGAGAGAAACATCAAGACCCCGGTAAAACCGGTGGCCAGCGCGTACCACCACATCAGCCTCTCCCAGTCTTCTTTGTCGAAGGGTCCTGCGCCGGCGATCACTTTTTCCCCGGAACCGTTGTGGTTGTAGATCAACTCGTTGACCGGCGTGAGGCCAAAGAGTTTTTCAATGAAAAAAGACAACCCTTCTATGGGAAGGGCCAGCACCGTTTCGAACGGCCCCGGGGTGTATTCGCCCAGCGACGGACCGCTTTGCTGTTCCGCTCCAGATCCGGTCTTGCCAGGAGAATACGGCCCTACTGTAACATCGTTCGTAAACGCCCCTATGCCGTAGTGCAGGCGGTAGGTGTACGTGGTGTTTCTGTCTGTGGTCCGATCGGTGTAGCTCCCGTCCGTCTGGGGCACTTCCGCGAGATCGCTGTAACCTATCCCCTTATCACCAACGGTCCGCTGTATTGTAAGCTTTTTACCCGTCTCGCCGCCGGACCACTTGAGCGTAACGCTCCCGTCCTCGTTCCGGACGGCAGTGAAACTGCCGACGGCAAAGGCTGGAATCGTGAAAGCAAATATAAAAAACAGCGCGAGCAGGAGAGCAAGGCTACGCCTCATCCCCAACCACCCCGCCCCCTTCAAGCTGCCAGCGACCCCCTTTCGCCGGTTCCGGTGGAGCGGGGACGTGAACCCCTGTCCTCCAGCCGCTGCCTTTTTCCCGCGCATGCCCGGCTCACCCCCTTCCCTGCAGCCACGCGCAGAGCCGCTCCGCGGCGCCGAACACCACGCCCAGGAACCACATGAATATACCCGCAAAGAAAAACATTAAGTCCCCAAACCAGGCGCCACCATCATCAAAATAATCTTGAGGAGAAATGCAGCAATAACTGTACTCTTCCTCCTCATCTTCCAGTATGGCGGCCAGCAGTTCCGGGTTTTCCATCACCTGCCGGTTGAAATCGGCTATTCCGAACACCGAAAACCACTCCTTTCTACGCCATTTCGTCCGGTTTCTTCTCCAGCATACTCCACTCCCAGGGCGTTACGTACACCCTCACCTTCGCCATCTCGTCCATTATGTCGAGTACGCCGAACCCGCGTTTCCTGATGGAGCTGATGTAGTCGCGCACGCCGTCGGAGTAGCCGAGCGTGCCGCATAAAAGTTTCGCCTCTTCGGGCTTGCTCCGCATCAGGAACGCTGCCGAACACTGGGCTATGATGTTCTGACCGTCTTCGGACGCGAAATCCCGGAAGGATTGAGTCGCGATGACCAGCGACGTCCTGTACTTCCGGCCGCGCTTGGCCGCTGCCAGCAGGAACTGCACGGCGTTCGGGTGCCTCATGAACACCCACGCTTCGTCCACCAGCAGAACTTTTTCCACGTCTTTCTGGGCCTTCACGAAGTGTTCCCAGAGCCAGAGGAAAATCGCCTGCGTCGCGTAAAACCGCATCAGATCGTCTTTCTCTGTAGGCTTCAGGTTGAAGCAGACCGCCGGGACGTCCCGCACCGAGACTTTAGTTTCGCCGTCCAGGAAACCCAGCGTACCGCCCCGCGTGAAAGGTTTGAGGAGAAAGGCCACCCTCCCGTCCCTGGCCTCAATGCGCCGCACCACGTCGGAGATCGTCGGCATGCGTTTCTTGATGCGGCCCACCGCGAAAGTACCGTCGGCAAGCTTTTTCCCGCCCGGTTCGTAAAGGCTTTCCGGATCCCTGGTGATCCCGCGCGCCGCGTATTCCTCCCGCAGGGCCTCCTCGATGTGAGTCTCGCCGTCCACCCCGAGTTTTTCGCCGCGGTGTTCCAGAACGCCGGAAAAGAGCGCTGCCACCTCCCGTACCTTGCCGGGGACATCGACGTAAAATTCTTTCTTCCGGTCGTCCCACTCCGGCTCCAGGTCCAGGATGTTGAACACCGGCTCCGCCGCCGGGTCCAGCCGGACGTGAAGGCCGCCCATCTTTTCGGTCATCACGCGGAATTCGCCTTCCACGTCCAGGAACGCCACCCGTCTGCCGCAGGCGATGTTGCGCCCCACCAGCACGCTCAGGGTCACCGATTTCCCGGCCCCGGTCTGGCCGAAGACGAACATGTGCGGCGCGAACATCTCCTTCGCGAAAAGGTCCAGGAAAACCGGCGACCCGGTTTCCAGGTTGAAGCCGACAAAAACGCCGGAGGCGTGGCCGGTGTCGCACGAAGTGAGCGGAGCAAGGCATGCCGCCCCGCCCGACAGTAAATTCTAATACTGCCACCTCGCCGCGTGCGGCGGCAGAATCCCCAGAGGGAGCAGGTGGTGGATACCCCTGTCCTGCCAGTATTCCAGCGCCTGCACCCTGATACCCGCCCCGGCCATCAGGTTCTCAAACGCCTGGCAGCGCGCCTCCAGTTCGTCGGGAGACGACGACGACACCGCAAACAGCAGGCAGCAGTAGTACATGCGGTCGTAGCCGAACTGGATCGCCTGGCGCACGTTTTCCGCTTCGGCCATTTTGCGCTCGAGTTCTGGCCTGTTCGTTATGTGCCCCCCGCGCACCACTTCCAGTTCGTACTGGGAGGCCGCCTCGGTGTACTTCCTGGTCAGCTTGTTCACCGCGTCCCGGTTGGGGACGGGAACTACGTGCAGCGAAACCTCCACGTCACCGAAAGCGTACGCCCTGTCAAGCACCCACGGTACCAGCGCGGCCGGCAGCACTGCAGTGGAGTACACCCTCCTGTAGACGCCGTTCACCCGCAGGTCGCGCACGCTGACGGCCAGCCCGTCGGGCGCGTACAGCAACTGCAGCGGGTTCCCGTCATCAGAAAGACGGCCGGACTTCTTTTTTCTGCGGAACAGCAAAAGGATCAGCTCCCTTCCAGTCAATTATCGCACCGACTGAAGATACCGATTCCGCAGGACGGAATAAACGCCCCGGGTTGAAGATATCGTGCAGCAGGTTCAGCACCTGCTCTGGGAGCAGCATCTCTGTCCGTATACCGCCGGCCTGCATCGCGGCCCTGAACAAGAGCACCCGCTTGTGCAGTTCTTGTTCGGGCGATTCTCCAGGTGTATCCACACCTACGACAGCATACGACCGCCGGACTTTCACTGTTTTTTCACTGGAAAGGAACGTGTAAAAGTCCATCATCGCCAGCGCGTACTCCGCCGGGCCGCCGCGCAGGTCGGAAGCCGCCCCGGCAAGGTCCGCCGCGGCCTTTTTCAGGTCTACCATTTCGGATACGGTAAAAAACTGTACCGGAAAGTCCAGGGACAGGATACACGACCGCAAAGTGTTTGCAACCGACCGCTTTTCTTCGTCGGACAGGAGATGAAAGTTTACCCCACGCACCTGGCTGAGCGCGCGGTACCTTTTTCCGGCAAGCACGAGCATCCCGTACCTGAAGTCCGTGCCGTCGTCGCCGAGCCCGGAAACTTCCCGTATGTCTTCCACCGGGCAGAGAGATCCAAACAGGTCCTGTTTTCGTTTCGCCACCGCGATCACCTCAAAAAAAAGCCCGCGGTTCTACCGCGGGGGCCAGGTTTTCGTCAACAAAGTAAACCGCAAAATTGAGAAAATGTACTGGTCGAGAGGCCCGCCGCCGAACCGGCGGCAGTCCGGATCGGATAGGACGCCCAGCGCGGCTCCCGGAGCGCCGAAAACAGCAAGCATGACGATGATTGTCAGGGCGTCGAGTCGGTTCGTGTACAGCCAGCAGATGGTACTCAGTACACCGGCCACCGCCGGACCGACCAGCAGGTAGATGAACTGCCGCAGGGTAAAGCGGCCGCCG
The DNA here is from genome assembly GCF_030813795.1 of Desulfofundulus luciae. NCBI lineage: Bacteria > Bacillati > Bacillota > Clostridia > Eubacteriales > Peptococcaceae > Desulfofundulus > Desulfofundulus luciae. Next base: position 13,260 of record NZ_JAUSUX010000039.1, read on the forward strand.
ACGATCTTGTCTTCCTTGTCGAATTGTATCGGCGTCGGGTAGTACACGGCAGTCACCTCACGTTTTGGCCAGGTGTCCGATGACGGCCTTTGTCAGCAGCCAGGCAAAAAACACCAGCGCGGCCCCGCCTATGCCGTACAGCATTATCGCTTTAGCCCGGGCGTTTTCCTGCGGGTTGTCGCCCGTGGTCATGATCTTGAACCCGGCGTAGACCAGCACCCCAAACAGTACCGCACCCACAAACCCGGCAAACAGGTTCACAAGACCGATTAACTTGTCCGCGAGCTGTCCCGCAGCCTGATTGGCGTCGGCGTTCATCTCCGTTCCGAAGACTTTAATCTCTTCGGCATAGGCAGGATGAGCGTAAACCAGCGTGAAGATCGAAAACACAAACAACGATATCCGGGAAAAAGCTTTGCGTACAGCCGGAACACTTTTTTGCAGCACCTCACATACCCCCTTTTTGAACTGTATTTCCCAAATACTGCATCAGCCCGACAAACAGCGGAACCGCATAGAGAAACAGAAGACCTAAAAGCGCAAAAGCTATGCTGGCAATCATCCTCTTTCTCATTTCCGGAAAGAATGCCGCTATTATCAAACACACGGCGGACGCGGCTCCTACGACAAGCGACACCGGGCCTGCTACGTCAAGAAGCAGCCTGTGCACCGAAAGCAACACGTCCCATACCCTGCCGGTGAATTCTTGCCCCGCGCTCGGTGAATTCCCGACACCGTAGACATCAAATCCCATAACCAACTACCTCGTCACGTACTGAGCCAGTCCTTTGACCAGCCCGACGATGTACGGCGCCCCGTAGAACAGCAGTATGCCGAAACCTATGGACAGGACCGCGCCGACAACCTTCTGGAAGAGCTTCATGCCGCTCAAGAGCACCAGCAGCGCCGCCACGCCCGCCACGGCCAGCATGATCTTGGCCACGGCATCCGTGACGGGACCAGCCGCTTTGTAGGCACCGTCAATCATGGTGTTGACCTTCTGCGCAAACTGGTCCGGGCTCACCGGCTGGATCCCGCCGGACCCCGCTGCCGGAACCTGCTGATCGTCCGCCATCGCGGGTGTTGCCAGAACAAACAGCATAGAAATCAACAGAAAGATGACTCGTGCCTTACCTGGCAACACTTCCACCAGCCCCTTTATTGATTTTCTCAGCCGTCTTATAGGCATCGTAGATGCCGTATAGCCAGACGGCCGGCAGCAGTATAAATCCAATTACTACAGTACAGAGCAACCCAGATATGCCCGCCGCCACAAAGAGAGCAATGCCCTTACCAATCTGCCCGTTGTAAATCTGGCCAAGGCCGCAGATCAAAAAACTCAACACCGCTGCAAGTCCGGGATTTTTCATAGAAAACAGCTCCTTTCCGTTTGTAGCGCAGCCGGACCCGGGTTACAGAGAACGCTCCCCCCCCTTCCTCCCCGGGAGATTTTCTGGCTGCGCCCGGGTTATACAAAAAAAGCCCGGCACTGAGCCGGGCGAAAGGAAAGGGGAGGAATTTTTTTGGGGGAAGCCGGCCTGCCGTTCATCAGGTGGGGAAAATCCCGGACGGGCCAGCAGAATTCCCCTACCAGAACAGCAAACCGCACAAAACCAGCATGATCGGCATTACAACCACCCGCTCCAGAATGCCTCCGGTCTGGACCAGCGGCACGCGGAGGTGCGTTTTTACCGGCCATAACCAGGGTACGCCCTGGGGGTTCAGACTGTCCATGACCAGGTGGGACAGGTAGCCGATCATAATCAACGGCACCAGGTGGCTGTACACATACGCATGCGCATACCAGAACCGCAACACAAAAGCCGCCAGCAGGGTCATTACCCCCGCCCCTAAAAACGAGTGCAGCGGTCCCCGGTGGCCCACGGTCACCTTCACCGCCCACGAAGCCGGAGCCACCAGCCGCCCCAGCTTCGAGTGCGGGTCGTCCAGGTCTGGAAGAAGGGCAACAACCCCGGCTATTCCCGCCGATACCGCCATTGTTTTAAGGTCCGTGTGACCGGCAAGGAGCAACCCGGCGGCGGCCCCTCCCAGAAAGTGCGTGCGCCAGAGCATTTATCCCACCTTCTTAAGAAGCCAAAGCCCGTTTATCGCGCATCTTACCCGGTGCACGGCACGATCCAGATCTTCAACAGCCACGTTAAGTTTGTCAATATCTTCTCCGGCTTGTTTAATCTTGCTCAACGCTTTTTCAACCGCATCGAGTGCCACACCCAACTCACCACGCCTACCGTATTCCCTGCCGGCGGCAATTTCTGCCGCCTCCAGCACCGTTTCGGGACCGTAGCGGTCCATCAGGTCCAAAATCTCCTGCCGGATAGAATCAGATAACATCTGCACTCATCCCCTCTTTGTAGTAGTTTCGCTGTTTACCGCCCGCCAAGAATCTCCCCGCACCAGGGGTACAGGGGAGCCGGCATCCGGTGGATGGCCACCATGTCCGTGCCGATGACGCGCCCGCATTTCGGGCATTCCGTCGGATAGACCTTCCCAACCCCTCCGCAGGTCAAACATTGGCGTTCCCACGTTAACTCTGAACCGGAACCAAACTTTTCCTGACCGGTTCCACCACATGTGGGGCAGGTTTCCACGGACACCGCCCGCCAGCCGCGTCACTCTCCCCGGGCGGGGCCGGGATTCTAAACAAAAAGCCCGCGTTCCCGCGGGCCGCAAAAACCGGGAGGTAACCCCGCCACCGCCGCCCCTTCCGAAAACGGCGATTTTCAGCACAAAAACACAACGTAGCATGTTTTTCATTGACGTCCTCCCCCGAATGAATTCGGAGGATTCCCCGAAGAGGGAACCTTCCAAACCCTTCCAGGGTTCCCCGGGAATTCCGTGCCCCTCGCGG
>NZ_JAUSUX010000040.1 GCF_030813795.1 Desulfofundulus luciae
AAGGCCGCTGCCTTGAAGCTAATGTTTTTGAGCGGTGAGGTCTCATAACGGGAAAAAATTTTTGTGGAGATACCTACTGGATCTTGACACGGACCAGCGCATTTTAGCCCTTGACAATCCTGTGGGAATGTGCTATTATTCCTAAACGTTCATATATATGCATGGACCGGGAGCCGTCTTTATACATATACGTATGAATGATCGCTTTTGCGGAAATAATATCATGGCATAGCTTTTTTATGATTTCGTAGGAAAGCGAGGTTTTCGAGGTTCTCTGGAAAACCTTGCTTTTCGTTGTTTTTTAATTTTGGGGGGTGTGAGGCTCTCAATGGTTACTGCAAACGCCGGGATCAGAACCAGGTGGAGTTTCGGCAAACTCCGGGAAGTTTTGGATCTGCCCAACCTGATTGAAGTGCAGCGCAACTCCTACGACTGGTTTTTGCGGGAGGGTTTGCGCGAGGTATTCCAGGATGTTTCGCCCATCCAGGACTTTACCGGCAATCTGGTCCTTGAGTTCCTGGACTATACCCTTGGTGAACCCAAGTACTCCGTCGAAGAGTGCAAAGAGCGGGACGTCACCTACGCGGCGCCCTTAAGGGTAAAGGTGCGCCTGATAAATAAAGAGACGGGAGAAGTCAAAGAGCAGGAAGTCTTCATGGGCGACTTCCCCCTCATGACCGAGAAGGGCACCTTTATCATCAATGGCGCGGAGCGGGTGATTGTCAGCCAGTTGGTGCGTTCCCCCGGGGTTTACTTTGCCGAGCAGCTCGATCCCAGCGGCAAGAAAATCTACACGGCCACCATTATCCCCAACCGGGGGGCATGGCTGGAATTTGAAACCGATGTCAACGACCATGTCTTCGTACGCGTTGACCGCACCCGCAAGATTCCGGTTACCGTCCTGGTGCGTGCTCTGGGCTACGGGTCCAATGTGATGATCGTTGACCTGTTTGACGGCAATAAATATATCCAGGAAACCCTGACCAGGGATAACACCGATTCCGAAGAAGAAGCCCTGGTAGAAATCTATAAACGGCTGCGGCCCGGTGAACCCCCCACAGTGGAGAGCGCTCGCTCGCTACTCCACTCGTTGTTCTTTGATCCCAAGCGCTACGACCTGGCCAATGTGGGCCGTTATAAAATATGGAAGAAGTTAAAGCATGATGTGCTCTACCGTTTTAAAGATGACGGTCAGGGACCAACGGAGTGGGATCGTTACCTGAACCGGGAGGTACCCAAAAACCGTGAATTTATCCGGGAGCTTACTCCTGAGGATATTATTGCCACCGTTAAATACCTGCTTCGTTTAATGGATGGGGAAGGCCAGGTGGATGACATCGACCACCTGGGCAACCGGCGCCTGCGTTCAGTGGGGGAACTCTTGCAGAACCAGTTTCGTATTGGTTTATCCCGCATGGAACGGGTGGTGCGGGAAAGGATGACCATCCAGGACGTGGATGTCATCACCCCGCAGGTGTTGATCAACATCAGGCCGGTGGTAGCGGCCATCAAGGAGTTTTTTGGCTCCAGCCAGCTTTCCCAGTTCATGGACCAGACGAACCCCCTGGCCGAGTTGACCCATAAGCGGCGCCTTTCGGCCCTGGGGCCGGGTGGATTGAGCCGGGAGAGGGCGGGCTTCGAGGTGCGGGACGTGCACCATTCCCACTACGGCCGCATGTGTCCCATAGAGACCCCGGAAGGTCCCAACATCGGCCTGATCGGTTCTTTGTCCTGCTATGCCCGGATCAACCACTTTGGTTTTATTGAAACGCCCTACCGCAAGGTGAACAAGGAAGAGCGGCGGGTTACCGACGAGATCGTCTACCTCACGGCCGACGAGGAAGAGGATCTGGTCATTGCCCAGGCCAACGTGCCCCTGGATGAAAATGGCTATTTTCTGGAGGATCGGGTGAATGCCCGCCACGGCCATGAGATTCTGGTGGTGCCCACGGACAAGGTCGACTACATGGACGTTTCGCCCAAGCAGGTCTTCAGCGTGGCAACTTCCCTGATTCCCTTCCTGGAGCACGACGATGCCAACCGGGCGCTGATGGGTGCCAACATGCAGCGCCAGGCCGTGCCGTTGATTAAAGCTCAAGCACCCCTGGTGGGTACCGGGTTGGAGTATAAAGCAGCCAGGGATTCCGGGGTGGTGGTGATCGCCAGAAACAGCGGCGTGGTGGAGCGGGTAACGGCCAACGAGATTGTGATCCGCACCGACAACGGCACCCTGGATACTTACAAGCTGATCAAGTTTGCCCGTTCCAACCAGGGCACCTGCATTAATCAAAAGCCCATTGTGTACAAGGGTGACCGGGTTGAAGCCGGGCAGGTAATTGCCGACGGGCCTTCCACCGATCACGGTGAGCTGGCCCTGGGCCGCAACGTGCTGGTGGCCTTCATGCCCTGGGAAGGTTACAACTACGAGGATGCCATCCTGGTGAGCGAAAAGCTGGTCAAGGAAGACTACTTTACTTCTATTCACATAGAAGAATATGAGTGCGACGCCCGGGATACCAAGCTCGGTCCCGAGGAAATCACCAGGGATATTCCCAACGTGGGCGAGGAGATCTTAAAGGACCTGGACGAGCGGGGAATTATCCGGGTGGGAGCGGAAGTGCGCCCCGGGGATATTTTAGTAGGCAAGGTTACGCCAAAGGGAGAAACCGAGCTCACCGCCGAGGAGCGCCTGCTGCGGGCCATCTTTGGCGAGAAGGCCAGGGAAGTGCGGGACACTTCTTTAAGGGTGCCCCACGGCGAGTCCGGTAAAGTGGTGGATGTGAAAGTATTTTCCCGGGAAAAGGGCGACGAGCTTCCCCCCGGGGTTAACCAGCTGGTCAGAGTGTATGTGGCCCAGAAGCGCAAAATTTCCGAGGGCGATAAAATGGCGGGCCGCCACGGAAACAAGGGGGTTATTGCCCGGATCCTGCCGGAAGAGGATATGCCCTTCCTTCCCGATGGTACGCCGGTGGAGATCGTTTTGAACCCCCTGGGTGTGCCCTCCCGGATGAACCTCGGTCAGGTGCTGGAAACCCACCTGGGCTGGGCGGCCAAGGTACTGGGCTACCACGTTTCCACACCGGTGTTTAACGGGGCTACGGAGGAAGATATTCTGGAATTTTTGGAGAGAGCAGGTCTTCCCAGGGACGGTAAGATAACCCTTTACGACGGGCGCACGGGAGAGCCCTTCGACAACCCCATTACCGTGGGCTACCTGTACATGTTAAAACTGGCTCACCTGGTGGACGATAAGATCCACGCCCGTTCCACCGGCCCCTATTCCCTGGTTACCCAGCAGCCCCTGGGTGGTAAGGCCCAGTTCGGCGGCCAGCGCTTCGGCGAGATGGAGGTTTGGGCCCTGGAGGCCTACGGTGCGGCCTATACCCTGCAGGAGATCCTTACGGTCAAATCCGACGATGTGGTGGGCCGGGTGAAGACCTACGAGGCCATTGTCAAGGGTGAGAACGTGCCCGAACAGGGTGTTCCCGAATCCTTCAAGGTTTTGATCAAGGAACTGCAGAGCCTGGGGCTGGACGTGAAGGTTCTTTCGGAGGATGACGAGGAGATCGAGATCAAGGAAGTGGAGGAAGACATGCAGGAAACGGCCCGGGATCTCGGCCTTGATATTCACGCCGGGGAGCTGCCGCCGGAAAAGGGCTATGATTCCGATTCGGAGGCCGAGGAAGAACGGGAGGAATATGAAGAGGAGGACTACCCGGGCGATTTGCCCGATGACGTTTTGGACCTGGACGATGAGGACACGGAACCGGATCGTTACCAGTGATTGCTATACGTGTTGCCGCATCCATGTCATAACAGATTTACACGGCTGCCCCGGGGCGTTTTTGTGGCCGGTGAATGTTCAGTAAAACCGTTATGGCGAGGATGCGGTGCTGTCGGCGCGAAGCACTGGAGTGAGCGGGGACCCAGCACTCACCGTGGCACTGGCTCTTCCCAAAACCGGATGTGTCAATTAAACCTGAAACACCGGGAGCAAAGTCATATTTGGGTGAGTGCTGGGCCGCATCCAACCGGGTCACTGAATATTTACTGCGACCGCAATAGAACCGGCGATATTCTTAGCGAAGGGAGAGGGATCCTTTGCTGGATTTGAACAACTTTGACCGCATCCGCATTGGTCTGGCATCTTCAGACATGATCCGCCAGTGGTCCAGCGGCGAGGTAAAGAAGCCGGAGACAATCAACTACCGGACACTGAAACCGGAGCGGGACGGTCTTTTTTGCGAGCGCATTTTCGGTCCTACCAGGGACTGGGAGTGCCATTGCGGCAAATACAAGCGGGTACGCTACAAGGGCGTGGTTTGCGATCGCTGTGGCGTGGAGGTTACGCGCTCGAAAGTACGCCGGGAACGCCTGGGTCACATTGAACTGGCCGCCCCTGTGTCCCATGTCTGGTATTTTAAAGGCATTCCCAGCCGCATGGGCCTGCTATTAGATATGTCGCCCAGTGCGCTGGAAAAAGTCCTTTACTTTGTTTCATACATTGTCATAGATCCCGGCAACACTCCCCTGATTAAAAAGCAGTTGCTTACGGAAACGGAATACCGAGAGTACCGGGAGAAATATGGCAATGCCTTTAAGGCGGGGATGGGTACCGAGGCGATCAAGGAGCTCCTGGCCGAAATCGATTTGGACGAAATGAGCCGGGAACTGCGCCAGGAGCTCAAGGAGGTCAGCGGTCAGCGCCGGGTGAGGGCCATTCGCCGCCTGGAAGTGGTGGAAGCTTTTCGCAAATCCGGCAACCGGCCCGAGTGGATGATCCTGGATGTCATCCCGGTGATCCCCCCGGAACTGCGCCCCATGGTCCAGCTTGACGGGGGCCGCTTTGCCACCTCGGACTTAAATGACCTGTACCGGCGGGTCATCAACCGCAACAACCGGCTGAAGCGTCTCCTGGATCTGGGGGCTCCCGATATTATCGTCCGGAACGAAAAGCGCATGCTCCAGGAAGCGGTGGATGCCCTCATTGACAACGGCCGCCGGGGGCGCCCCGTTACCGGTCCGGGCAACCGGCCGTTGAAGTCCTTAAGCGACATGCTTAAGGGCAAGCAGGGGCGTTTCCGCCAGAACCTCCTGGGCAAGCGGGTGGACTATTCCGGCCGTTCGGTGATTGTGGTCGGCCCCACCTTAAAACTGCACCAGTGCGGCCTGCCCAAGGAAATGGCCCTGGAGCTGTTCAAGCCCTTTGTGATGAAGCAACTGGTGAACAAGGGCTATGCCCATAACATCAAGAGCGCCAAGCGCATGGTGGAGCGGGTGCGCCCGGAAGTTTGGGACGTCCTGGAAGAGGTGATCAAGGAGCACCCGGTGCTCTTGAACCGGGCCCCCACGCTGCACCGGCTGGGCATACAGGCCTTTGAGCCCGTCCTGGTGGAGGGCCGGGCCATCCAGATCCACCCCATGGTCTGCACCGCCTATAACGCCGACTTTGACGGCGACCAGATGGCCGTGCACGTGCCCCTGTCGGCCGAGGCCCAGGCCGAAGCCCGGCTGCTCATGCTTTCGGCCCACAACATCTTAAACCCCAAGGACGGCCGTCCCGTGGCCATTCCCACGCAGGATATGGTCCTGGGCTGCTACTACCTGACCATGGAAAAACCCGGCGCCCCGGGTGAGGGGAAGGTCTTCAAGGATTACGAGGAAGCCATCATGGCCTATTACAACGGGGCCGTGAGCCTGCAGGCCCGGGTTCAGGTGCGCCAGCCTAACGGGGAGCGGCTGGAAACCACCGTGGGCAGGATCATTTTCAATGAAGTGGTCCCCGATGAACTGGGCTATTTAAACACTGTGATGGACAAGAAAAGCCTGGTGCAACTGGTGGACGATTGTTACCGCAAGCTGGGGTATTCAGCCACGGCCAACATGCTTGACGGCATTAAAAAACTGGGTTTCCATTTTGCGACCAGGGCCGGGATCACCATCAGCACTTCCGACATCATTATCCCCCCGGAGAAAAAGGAAATCCTGGCGGACGCGGAAAAGCAGGTGGAAACGGTGGAAACCCAATACCGCCGGGGGTTGATCACCGAGGAGGAGCGTTACCGCAATATCATCACCATCTGGAACGAGGCCACCGACAAGGTAACCAGGGCCCTGTTGAATATCCTGGATAAATTCAATCCCGTGTACATGATGGCCAATTCCGGTGCCCGGGGTAACATCCAGCAGATTCGCCAGTTGGCCGGTATGCGGGGACTTATGGCCGACCCCTCCGGCCGGATCATCCCCGTGCCCATTAAAGCCAACTTCCGGGAAGGGCTGGCCGTGCTGGAATACTTTATTTCCACCCACGGTGCCCGCAAGGGCCTGGCCGATACCGCCCTGCGCACCGCCGACTCCGGTTACCTGACCCGGCGCCTGGTGTACGTGGCCCAGGATGTCATTGTCCGGGAAGAGGATTGCGGCACCGACGAAGGCATCCTGGTGCAGGAAATCAAGGACGGCACGGAAGTGATTGAAAAGCTGGAGGACCGCCTGGTGGGCCGGGTGGCCTTAAACGATATCGTCCACCCCGGGACCGGGGAAGTGCTGGTACGGGCGGATGAAGAAATCGACGAGGAAAAGGCCAGGGCCATCGTCAACGCCGGCATTAAAGAAGTATGGATCCGCTCGGTGATTACCTGTAAAACCCGTTACGGCGTGTGCGTGAAGTGCTACGGCCGCAACCTGGCCACCGGCCGCATGGTGGACATCGGCGAGGCCGTGGGTATTATCGCGGCCCAGTCCATTGGCGAGCCGGGCACCCAGTTGACCATGCGTACCTTCCACACCGGCGGCGTGGCCGGTGACGACATCACCCAGGGTTTGCCCAGGGTCGAAGAGCTCTTTGAAGCCCGGCGCCCCAAGGGGCAAGCGGTCATCGCCGAAGCCGATGGTGTGGTGGATGTGCGGGAGGTTAAAGGACGCCGGGAGGTGGAGATCACCACTGACAGCGGTGAAAAATACACCTACCAGATTCCCTACGGCGCCCGGCTCAAGGTCAGTGCCGGGGACCGGGTGGCCGCCGGGGATGAGCTGACCGAGGGTTCCATCAACCCCCATGACCTCTTAAAGATTAAGGGGCTGCACGGCGTCTATACCTACCTGTTGCACGAAGTGCAGCGTGTCTACCGCCTGCAAGGCGTGGATATCAACGATAAGCATATAGAAGTGATGATTCGCCAGATGCTGCGCAAGGTCAAGGTTGAGGATCCCGGGGATACGGACCTGCTTCCCGGCGGGCTGATCGATAAGTTTGAGCTGGAGGATGAAAACCGGCGGATCAGGGAACAGGGCGGCAAGGAAGCCGTGGCGCGGCCGGTGCTCCTGGGGATAACCAAGGCTTCCCTGGCCACCGATTCGTTCCTCTCGGCTGCATCCTTCCAGGAAACCACCCGGGTGTTGACCGATGCGGCCATTAAAGGCAAAGTGGACCCTCTGATGGGGTTGAAGGAGAACGTGATTATCGGCAAGCTGGTGCCGGCCGGTACAGGCATGAGCCGCTATCGCAATATCCAGTTGGTGGAAGCCAGGGGCGAAGAGCGGCAGGAAACTCCGGAACCTGTAGCTGCGGTGCCTGCTTACGAAAATATTGACAACGTTCGCGACTGATGTTAAGATATGAGAGTGTCTGGATTTCTCTGGGGGGAGAGCTCATGCCCTTGGCCCGGCTGTCCAATGCCCGCAAGAAGATGGTGGGTTCCAAGCAAACCATGAAGGCCATTAATCGGGGGCAGGCTAAAGTAGTTTACGTGGCCATGAACGCAGAACGGCATGTCATTGATCCCATTATCCAGGCCTGTCGCGCCAAAAACATACCCCTTGTTGAGGTCGATTCCATGTCTCAACTGGGCAAAGCCTGCAACATCGAAGTAGGTTGTGCCTCGGCGGCGGTTATCGAAGATTAACCGCCGCTTCAACAGGGGTAGCCATGATTATGTCCGATAATCTGGAGGAAGGAGGTGTAGTAGCATGCCGACCATCAGCCAGCTGGTCCGCAAGGGCCGGGAGAAGGTGACCCACAAGTCTTCAGCCCCCGCGTTAAAGGGAAGCCCACAGAAGCGGGGGGTATGCACCAGGGTTTACACCACAACCCCGAAAAAGCCTAATTCTGCCCTGCGCAAGGTGGCGCGGGTAAGGCTTACCAACGGGATCGAGGTAACCTCCTACATTCCGGGGATCGGGCATAATCTACAGGAACACTCGGTGGTGTTAGTACGGGGTGGCCGGGTGAAGGACCTGCCCGGTGTCCGCTACCATATTATCAGGGGCGCCCTGGATTGTGCTGGTGTGCAGAACCGCAACCGGGGCCGTTCCAAGTATGGCGCCAAGCGCCCAAAGAAATAATTAACCGCCGGCCGGTTGGGCCGGTAGTTTTAAGTTTGGCAGGAAAGGTTATACTTTCGGTTAAAGGGGGGTAGAAAATGCCCAGGAGAGGCGCGGTAGCCAAGCGAGATGTGCCGCCGGACCCCATCTATAATAGCAAGGTGGTCACCAAGCTGATCAACCAGGTTATGCTCAAAGGCAAGAAGAGCATAGCCGAACGCATATGTTACAAGGCCTTTGAGATCATCCGGGAAAAAACCGGCAAAGATCCGCTTGAGGTTTTTGAGCAGGCCATGAAAAATGTTATGCCCGTGCTGGAGGTAAAGGCCCGCCGGGTAGGGGGTGCCAACTACCAGGTGCCCGTGGAAGTCCGGCCCGAGCGGCGGCAGACCCTGGGTATCCGCTGGATCACCCAGTATGCCCGGCAACGCGGCGGCAAGAGCATGGAAGAAAAGCTGGCTGCGGAAATTATGGATGCCGCCAATAATACAGGTGGGGCGGTGAAGAAAAAGGAAGACACCCACAAAATGGCGGAAGCCAACAAGGCCTTTGCCCATTACCGGTGGTAAGGGGGTGAAAATATGGCACGGCAATTTCCACTGGAGAGAACACGCAACATCGGTATAATGGCCCACATTGATGCCGGCAAGACCACCACCACCGAACGGATTCTTTTTTATACCGGTCGTGTGCATAAGATGGGTGAAGTGCATGATGGGGCTGCCACCATGGACTGGATGGTGCAGGAGCAGGAGCGGGGTATTACCATTACCTCTGCTGCTACCAGTTGCCAGTGGCGGGATCATTGTATTAACATCATCGACACGCCTGGGCACGTGGACTTCACCGTAGAAGTGGAACGCTCCCTGCGGGTGTTAGATGGGGCCGTGGCCATCTTCTGTTCCGTGGGCGGCGTGGAGCCCCAGTCGGAGACCGTGTGGCGCCAGGCCGACAAGTACGGTGTACCGCGGATTGCTTACATTAATAAGATGGACCGGGTCGGCGCGGATTTCTTCCGCAGCATGACCATGATCCGTGAACGGTTGGGCGCCAACCCGGTGGCCATCCAGTTGCCCATTGGCGCCGAGGACAGCTTCGTAGGTGTTGTAGATCTGATCCGCAACAAGGCCATTATTTATGTTGATGATCTGGGCACGCGTAGCAAGGAGACGGCCATCCCGGAAGAAATGCGCGAGCTGGTGGCCGAATACCGGGAAAAGCTTTTAGAAGCAGTGGCTGAGTCCGATGAGGAATTGATGATCAAATACCTGGAAGGTGAAGAGCTGACCGAAGAGGAGATCAAGCGGGGCATCCGTAAAGCGACCCTGGCGGTAAAGATGATCCCGGTGCTGTGCGGCTCTTCCTTCAAAAACAAGGGTGTACAGCCCCTTTTGGATGCTATTGTCGACTTCCTTCCGGCACCGACGGACATACCGGCCATCCGAGGTCTCAACCCCGAAACCGGGGTGGAGGATAAGCGGGTGGCCAGGGACGATGAACCGTTTTCGGCCCTGGCCTTTAAAATCATGGCCGATCCCTATGTGGGTAAACTGACCTTTTTCCGGGTATACTCGGGTAAGGTAACTTCTGGCTCATATGTTTATAACTCCACCAAAAACCGGCGGGAACGCATCGGGCGCATTTTGCGCATGCATGCCAACCACCGGGAGGAAATAGATGAGGCTTATGCCGGGGACATTGTGGCCGCGGTGGGTTTAAAGGAAACCACCACGGGGGATACCCTGTGCGATGAAAAACACCCCATCGTCCTGGAGTCCATGGATTTCCCCGAGCCGGTGATTTCCGTGGCCATCGAGCCCAAGACCAAGGCCGACCAGGACAAAATGGGTGCAGCTCTCTCCAAGCTGGCCGAAGAGGATCCCACTTTCAAGATGCATACTGATCCGGAAACGGGCCAGACCATTATTTCCGGCATGGGCGAGCTGCACCTGGAGATCATCGTCGACCGCCTGATGCGGGAGTTCAAGGTCGAGGCCAATGTAGGACGTCCCCAGGTGGCCTACAAGGAGACCATCAGGGAAAAGGTCAAGGCCGAAGGCAAGTTCATCCGGCAGACCGGCGGCCGCGGCCAGTACGGCCATGTGGTCCTGGAAATCGAGCCTTTGGAGCGGGGCGCCGGTTACGAGTTTGTCAACAAGATTGTCGGCGGCGTGGTGCCCAAGGAATACATCCCGGCCATCGATGCCGGCGTCAAGGAAGCCATGGAAAACGGTGTCCTGGCCGGGTACCCGGTAGTGGACGTGCGGGTAACCCTGGTGGACGGTTCCTACCATGAAGTGGACTCCTCAGAAATGGCCTTTAAGATTGCCGGTTCCATCGCCTTCAAAAACGGGGCGCAAAAGGCCAAACCGGTACTGATGGAACCGATCATGAAGGTGGAAGTGGTGGTCATGGAGGAGTACATGGGGGATGTCATTGGGGACCTCAACGCCCGTCGCGGACGCATTGAAGAGATGGAGCGGCGGGGTAACGCGCAGGTGATCCATGCCTATGTCCCCCTGGCCGAGATGTTCGGCTACGCCACGGATCTGCGTTCGCGCACCCAGGGGCGTGGTACCTATACCATGCAGTTCAGTCACTACGAGGAAGTACCTCCGTCTATGGCTGAAGCTATTATTACCCGGCGGCGGGGATAAAGGCCGCACCCACATTTGCTGCCTGCAAAACTATATGCTGGACAAGGAGGATCTAATGTCATGGCCAAGGCCAAATTTGAGCGGACCAAACCCCACGTAAACGTAGGGACCATTGGACACGTTGACCACGGGAAGACCACTTTGACGGCAGCCA
>NZ_JAUSUX010000041.1 GCF_030813795.1 Desulfofundulus luciae
ACCAACGCGGTACAGATCCTGGGCGGTTACGGCTACTGCAAGGAGTACCCTGTGGAGCGGTACATGCGCGATGCCAAAATCACCCAGATCTACGAAGGCACCAACCAGATCCAGCGGCTGGTCATTGCCAAACACCTGTTGCGGGGTTAAATATGAATCTTCAAATTTAAGCCGGCCCAAAGAAATTTAGGGAGGGTTTTTCATGGCCAAAAATAAACGCAAGAGTATTAAAGAAGCGGTACAGCTGATTAACGACGGTGACATGATTACCTTTTCCGGTTTTACCATCTGGCGGCGCCCCATGGCCATTGTCTACGAGATGGTGCGCCAGCGCAAAAAAAACCTGCACCTGATCGAGGTCAATTCGGGCACCCATGGTGAAATCCTCATCGGGGCGGGTTGCGTCAAGGTTTTGGAAACCTGCTGGATTGGCCACGAGTTGTACGGGAAGGTCGGGGCCAACGCCGCCCGCAAGCTGAAATCCGGGGAACTGATTGTGGAAGATTACAGTCACGTGCACATGATCATGCGTTTTGCCGCCGGGGCCATGGGCGTTCCTTACCTGCCGACCCGGGCTTCCCTGGGTACGGACATTCTCAATCCCGAGTATGACGCCCTGGGCAAACATGGCCTGCGGGATGGCTCCAATCCCCGCATTCCCAGACGCAAATTTGAATTTTTAACCGATCCTTTCTTTGGTGAGCAGGGCGATATTATTCACGTACCCGCGGCGCGGCCTAACGTATGTATTGCCCACGTGCAGCAGGTGGGGGAGGAAGGCACCGTGCGGGTATACGGGCAGCGCTATTCCGACGCGGAAGCCATCAAAGCCGCCGACAAGGTGATCGTGGTGGCCGAAGAAATCGTGCCGGAAGAGGTTATCCGCCAGGATCCTACGGCCAACCTGATCCCGCATTACCTGGTGGATGCCATCGTGGAGCAGCCATGGGGTGCCCATCCCACCGGATGCTTCGGGTATTACGAGGTGGACGGGAAGTTCATTCGCGATTTCTACAGCAAGACCAAGACCCAGGAAGGCTTTGACGCGTGGGCGGAAGAGTGGATCCTCAAAGTAAATAGCTTTGATGAATACCTGTACAAGATAGGTTTCCGGCGCCTGGATTTGCTGCGGGCCAACTCCTCCTACAAGTACAGCACGCGGGTGAAGAGGGGTGCATAGGGAATATGCGTAATAACCACAGTCCGGCTCAGCCCGGGGAATACAAGCTGATAGAACTTTTGGCCGTGGCCAGTGCCCGGGAAATCCAGGACGGCGAGGTCGTATTTGCCGGCACCGGGCTACCCATGCTGGCGGTAACCCTGGCCCAGAAAACCAGTGCACCGCGGGCTTCCATCATTTACGAGGCCGGCTCCATGGACGGGCGACCGGCACACCTGCCTTCTTCCGTTGGGGACGCCCGCTGTGAGTACAGGGCTTCGGTATCCTCGGGCCTCCTGGACGTTTTCGGCCAGCTGCAGCGGGGGGTTGTGGACCTGGCCTTTCTGGGCGGGGCGGAAATTGACAAGTATGGCAACGTAAACACCACCGTCATCGGCGGTGACTATTACAATCCCGCGGTACGCCTCACCGGTTCGGGCGGCAACCCGGATATCAACTCCCTGGCCAAGCGCACCGTGTTCATCATGGTTCAGGAGAAGCGCCGTTTTAAAGAACAGGTGGATTATGTCACCTCACCGGGCTGGCGGGTCAAGAAGTGGCCCGGTGGTGAATGGGTCACGCGCCAGGAGGCTTTTGGTTCGGTGTTCCGGGGCGGGCCGGTGGCGGTAATCACCAGCATGGCCGTCTTCCGTTTCGATGAGGAAACGGGAGAGATGTACCTGGATACCGTTCATCCGGGCGTTACCGTAGAAGACGTGAAAAATAACGTGGGTTTCGACCTGGATGTCAGCCGCTGCCGGGGTGAAACTTCTCCCCCCACCTATCATGAGCTGTACCTGCTGCGCAATGTCATTGATCCGGAAGGACTCTTCCTGGGCAGTTGAACAGCCGGGTACCGGCGGATGTCCAGCACCATGGGGAAGTTGATTGCCAGGTTTGATTTGAACGACGGCCCGGGGAAAGAAAAGCGGCCCCGGGCCCTTTTTTTGCCGGCGGCGCCGGCCTTTATTTTTTTAATTTTAAAAAGGAGAGGATTCTGAACAAGCCGTGTAGAAAAAAGTGATCAAGTGTAAACGTAAGTAGAATGCCTGGCGGTGAGGTGGGACGGGCTTTGAGCAAGAGGGTTGGTCTGGCGGAGACAATAATACCGGATCTGGGTGACATTTTAGATTCCCTAGCCAGCAATGTCGTTGCCGTAAACAAGGCAGGGGAGATCATTTATTGCAGTCCGCAGTTTGCCCGCTACCTGGAAATGCCCAGAGAGGAACTGATTGGCCGCCATATTGAAGAGTTTTTTCCGGGAACGCCGCTTCTGGATGTGCTTCAAGACGGGCGGCCGCAGTTGGGACGCCGCCTGCAGTTAAAAGACGGGGTTTACCTGGTCAACCGCACTCCCATCTGGCGTAACGGGGAGATAGTGGGTGCCATATCGGAATTTCAAAATATCAACGAAATCCAGAATATCATCGACGAGCTTTCCAGCGATAACGCCCGCATCCGGGAGCTGAAGAATTTACTGGAACAAATTCTGGATCTGTCCAGTGACGGGATCGTGGCCATAGACCGGAATTACGTGATTACCATGGCCAACCATAATTTTGCCAGCTTCTTTAACAGAACCCCCGAAGAAATTATCGGCAAAAACGTTTATGAAGTATACGGGGAGAGCAAACCCATCTTTCCCCGGGCCATGGAGACGGGGGAAGCGGAATATGGATATTTGGGCAACCTCAACGGCCATGAAGTTATCGCCAACCGGGTGCCCCTTATCCGGGACGGGGAAATTGTCGGGGCCCTGGGAGTGGTAGCCTTTCGGGATGTGGAAGAGTTATACGCCCTGATCAAAAAAATCCGCCACCTCAAAAGCGAGCTGGATTACTATAAAGGCGAGCTGGAGCGGGTTCACCGCAGCAAGTTCAGCTTCGACCAGATTATCGGCCGCAACAAACAATTTGAAGCCGTCAAAGAAACGGCCCGCCGGGTGGCCATGACCGGTTCCACCGTCCTCATCCTGGGGGAGAGCGGCACCGGCAAGGAACTTTTTGCCCACGCCCTGCATACTGAAGGCCTGCGCAGCAAGGGCCCTTTTATCAAGGTTAATTGCGCAGCAGTACCCGAAAATCTCCTGGAGTCGGAGTTATTCGGCTATGTGGAAGGGGCCTTTACCGGGGCCCGGAAAGGCGGGCAGCCGGGCAAGTTCGAGCTGGCCCACGGGGGAACCATCTTTTTGGATGAAATTGGCGATATGCCCCTGTCCATGCAGGCGAAACTCCTGCGGGTCCTGCAGGAGAAGGAAATTGAACGGTTGGGAGATACCAGGCCCCGCCGCGTGGATGTACGGATTATCGCGGCTACCAACCAGAACCTGGAAGATCTGATCGGCAAAGGCCGCTTTCGGGAAGATTTGTATTACCGCATCAACGTAGTCACCTTAAATATTCCCCCTTTGCGGGAACGCATGGACGACCTGGAACTCCTGGTGGAGCACTTCATTAAACATTTCAACCGCCAGTTCGGCCAGCGGGTAACGGGGGTTTCCGCGGAGGTTATGGAAATACTGATGAACCATCACTGGCCGGGTAATGTGCGGGAACTGGAAAATGTTTTGGAACGGGCCTATAACGTGCTGGACGGCACCGTTATCCAGAAAAAACACCTGCCTCTTTACCTGCAAAAGGCCGGCCTGGCCGGGGGGCAGCGGACCGCCCAGAGCGGCCTGCCCAGGCTGGTGGAAGAGGCGGAAAGGGAAGCCATTTTAGAAGCCCTGGCGGCCACCAGAGGCAACAAGCGGCAGGCGGCCCAATTGCTGGGTATATCCCGGGCCGGCCTGTACAAGAAGTTAAAACGGTATCAAATCGGGGGTTAAAAAGAAAAAAGCCGGGAGACGTGCTCCCGGCACCTAATGTCTCACTTGCTCCGGTGCCACACTGAAAAATTTTTTCAAGGCAGGGTACACGTCCTTTTTATCCTTAATGGTAATGGAAACGAATCTGGGATTGGTTATTTTTTTGTATGCCGAACGCAGGGTGCTGGTATAGTAATACGGCCCTTCGATTTCCCCGTAACCCACCAGGTTGCATACCTTTAAGAGCTCATTGACCAGCCTGACACAATTTTCGTTGTCCGAGGCCAGGTTGTCGCCGTCGGAAAAGTGAAAGGCATAAATGTTGTAGTCCTGGGGCGGGAAACGGTTTTCAATGATCTCCAGGGCCAGTTTGTAGACCGATGAGCAGCGGGTGCCACCGCTGGCTCCCTTCGTGAAAAATTCCTCTTCGGTGGTTTCCCTCGCCTCCACGTGGTGGGCCAGGAAAACAATTTGCACATTCCTGTATTTGGTGCGCAAAAACCGCACCATCCAGAAAAAGAAGCTGCGGGCGATGTACTTCTCAAAGGGTCCCATACTGCCCGAAGTGTCCATCATGGCCAGAACCACGGCGCTGGATTCGTACTTGAAGGTGACATCCCAGGTTTTGTAGCGCAGGTCGTCTTTGGTTATGGTGGAGAGGCCTTTTTTGCCCTGCAGGGCATTGCGTTTAATGGCCTCGTAGATGGTCCGCTTGCGGTCGATATTGCTGGAAATGCCCATCTTGCGGACGTCTTTAAATTCCACCGATTCGGAAGCCAGTTCGGGTTTTTTCTTTTGATCCAGGTTGGGCAGGCCCAGGTCCTCAAAGATCAGTTCGGCCAGTTCATCAATGGTGATGTCGGCTTCATAATAATCTACGCCCGGCTCTTCACCGGCCCCACCTTTGCCCTTTCCTCCCCCATACTGGGGGTCGCTGCCCAGTACGTCTCCTGCCTTGCTCTTGCCGTCGCCCTGGCCGGCATGCTTCATTTTCCCCCGGTCATAGCGGAAATGATATTCTTCTATCGAACGGATGGGAACTTTAATTACTTTATTCCCATCGGACATGATAATGCTTTCCTCACTGACCACATCCGCCAGGTTTTTCTTAATGGCCTCCCGGACCTTCTCCTGATGACGCTGCCGGTCAATCTCCCCTTTGCGGTGCAGCGACCAGTCTTCCCGGGAGATGATGTATTTTCCGGACATCAGCCTCACCCCTAGCGGTTCAACAGGCTGCCAACATATTTCAGCAGTTCGTTGGCACAAACGGCGCAGTACCCGTATTCGGAAATGAGCTTGTTGCTGACCTCGTTGATGCGTTTGAGCTGCTCGGCATCGGGAGTCTTGGTGGAGGTGGTGATTTTGACCACGTCCTTCAAATCGGCAAACAATTTCTTCTCCACCGCTTCCCGCAGCCTCTCGTGGCAGGTGTAGTCGAACTTCTTACCCTTGCGGGCGTAGCTGGACAGGCGGATGAGAATTTCCTCCCGGAAGCTCTTTTTCGCGTTTTCGGACACGCCGATTTGCTCCTCAATGGAGCGCATCAATTTTTCGTCGGGATCCAGTTCTTCGTCGGTAATGGGATCTTTTAATTTGGTTCCGTTGCAATAGGCCTCCACATTGTCCAGGTAGTTGTCGAAGAGTATCCGGGCCGACTCTTCGTAGGAATAGACGAAGGCCTTCTGCACTTCCTTTTTGGCCATCTCGTCGTATTCCTTGCGGGCTATCGAGATGAAGTTTAAAAGCCGCTCCTTCTCTTCCCTGGTGATGGAAGGGTGCTGGTCCAGCCCGTCTTTCAGCGCCCGCAGCACATCCAGGGCGTTAATGCACCTGGTGGAGGTGCGGATGAGGGCAGAGGAGAGGCGGTTGATCACATAGCGGGGGTCCACTCCGCTCATGCCCTCCTCCGGCGCTTCATTTTGCAGTTCGGTAACGTCCTTTTGTTTGAAGCCTTCCACATCCTCGCCGTCGTAGAGCTTCATCTTTTTCACGATGTCCATGCCCTGTTTCTTGCTTTCCTTCAGCCTTGAGAGAACCGAGAAGATGGCCGCCACCCGCAGGGCGTGGGGGGCAATATGTATATCTTTAAGATCGCTCTGCCGAATTAGTTTTTCATAGATCTTTATTTCATCGCTTACCCGCAGGTTGTAGGGGATCTTCATGACAATGATGCGGGAGTGCAGGGCTTCGTTTTTCTTGTTGCTGATGAAGGCCTTGTACTCATTTTCATTGGTGTGGGCCACGATCATTTCGTCGGCGTAAATAAGAGCAAAACGGCCGGCCTTGAAGTTGCCTTCCTGAGAAAGGCTCAGGAGGTTCCACAGGAATTTTTCGTCACATTTTAGCATTTCCTGGAATTCCATGATGCCCCTGTTGGCAATGTTCAGCTCGCCGTCAAACCGGTAAGCCCGGGGATCCGACTCCGAACCGTACTCGGCGATGGTGGAGAAGTCCACGCTGCCGGTGAGATCGGCAATGTCCTGGGACTTGGGGTCGGAAGGGGTGAAGGTGCCTATGCCCACCCGGTTTTCCTCGGACAGAAAAATCCTTTCCACCCGTACATTTTCAATCTTGCCGTCGTATTCCGTTTCCAGCATCATGCGACAGTAGGGGCAGAGCTCCCCTTCCACGTAGACGCCGTATTCCTTCTCAAATTCCGGCCTCAGCTCCCTGGGGATTAAATGCAGGGGTTCTTCGTGCATGGGGCAGCCTTTGATGCCGTAAAGGGCCCCCCGGTCGGTGCGGCTGTACCGCTCCAGGCCCCTCTTTAACATGGCCACCAGGGTGGATTTGCCGCCGCTCACCGGTCCCATCAGCAAGAGGATGCGCTTGCGCACGTCCAGCCGCCGGGCGGCCGGGTGGAAGTATTCCTCCACCAGTTTTTCCAGGGTCCTATCCAGACCGAAAAGTTCACTGGAGAAAAATTTATAGCGCTTAACACCATCTATTTCTTCTACACCGTTGTCCTTGATCATGTTGTAGATCCGGGCGTGGGCAAGCTGACATACCCAGGGACGTTCCTTGACTATTTGCAAATACTCCTGAAAAGTGCCTTCCCAGGCCAGCTCCTTTTCCAGGGAACGATGCTTCTCCAGCCGCTGCAGGAAGTCCATGGTCTCACTCCTTTGGCCCGTGGGATTTCAGCCACAAGCCGGATGTACAATTTCTAGTGTTTATTAGTAGTACATTATATGCATCCGGGGCTGGTAGAAGAATCTGTCAGCCGACAATATCTGCACCCGGGCGGGGGAGTTGTTCAAGGATTTCCCCGGCAAAGAAGCGAATAAAAATAAAAGACCTTTTGCAACGACATTTTACAGAAAGAAGGTGCAGAAAATTAACAGGGACTCCTGTATACGCTGTGGCACCTGTTGCTTGAAAGGCGGCCCGACTCTCCACCATGAAGACAAGGAACTCCTCCTGGCTGGATATGTAGGGCATCAGGACCTGGTAACCATCAGGAAGGGTGAATTGGTGTTCGATCCACTCCAGGACACTTTCAAACCGGTTCCGCGGGAACTGGTCAAGGTGCGCGGGAAAGGGAAGGAATGGTCCTGCTGCTTTTTTGATGAAAAAAGCTCTGCATGCACCATTTACGAGCACCGTCTGCTGGAATGCCGCCTTTTAAAGTGCTGGGATACCTCGGCGCTGGAAAGCGTGGTGGGCAGAAACACCATCGTACGCGCCGACGTTATCAATTCTCACGACCCGATTCTAAAGGTTATCGAGATACATGAGCGGGAATGCCCGTACCATGAGGTTGAAGAGCTAATCTCCAACCTGTCCCGGGAGACGGATAAAACGAAAACCCTGGCCAGGCTGAATGAACTTGTCCGTAAAGACCTGGCCATACGTTTTTACGCCATTTCGGAACTGGGATTGCGTGAGGAGTTCGAGTTGTTTATTTTCGGCCGCCCTTTGTTTAAAGTGCTGAATTCCTGGAAAGAGCGGAGGTTCCGGAGCCTTTGAGACTGCTACTTCGTGCGGGCCTGGGTGGTGCTGCATTCTGCGGCGGACGCGGCCCGTACCGGGAGGGAGAGCAGGACTATTTCAAAAAACGTCGAAATACTTCTCCAGATATTAACTTCTTGCGATGAGCGCGACATGTTTTTTGCAGAATCATCTAAAGGGGCAGGCTTCAAGCCGGCAAAAATTGAGGAAAACATGGAAGTCGAACTGGAAGGGGAAAATGTGGACATGATGGAAGGTTCGAGAAAAGGAAAGAAAAACAAAAATGGGCTGAAAAGGATAAAGTCAGATCAGGTCAATTACTAACTTGATTTAGACAACTTCGCAGTCCCGATTAAAGGCAAAGCCATTGAAAAATGGCGGCGCAAAGCTATAGGGGCTAAGGCGAACAACGCTATGCCAGCCAGCTGCCGGGGTAAGGTGCAAATGTGTGTATTCTGAGCAGGACCCGCCCTAACCGGCTGGGTCCTTAATTATTATGCTGGAGAAATTGTTATTCACCTCTCCATATGAGTTTACTTCAGAAGGAAAGAGAAAGTATGAACGACCACAAAATTAACTGGAAAGAAAACTTCGGTGTCTTCGCACATTTAAGTAACCGTATTGCCGCAAAGCAACAGAACAAATGTGCGTGCGCGGGGGGGGGGGGGGGTATTATCTTCTAGTGATGGCAACATAATCCACCCGCATAAAATAAACTTCTTTCCTCCCTCCCCTGATTGTCCACAAAACAAGGGACCTCCTGCCTCTTTTACTTCCGCCTGGAAATTCCCAATTCATTCAAAGCAGGTTAGCCTAAAACATCAAAGTTCTTCGCAGCTATAAGGAAGGTTAACAGGAGGTGAACAGGAAGTTCTATGTTATCTCCCGCCATACAGCCCATCCTTGCTATAGCCCGCCCGTTTTTCCCCGACAGTGCCTTGGAGAAAATCCTCCGAACCATCCCGGAATACACGGACGAATACCAGCCCCCGGACGTTTCCAAAGATCAGCATACGCGGATCATCCTGGTTAAAGTTCTGGACAGGCTCTTCGACCTATTAGTAGATCGCGTTTTGAAAGTAAACACGTACCGTGAAAACGAACTGGAGACGCCCGAGGTGGTGGGCGTTAACGGCGACATTCTGCGTTTGTCAATATAAAATTGATCCACCTGATAATGTGAAAGTGATCCACCAATGATAAAGTAAAAGTGATCCACTTCCACCGTTTTACCAATA
>NZ_JAUSUX010000042.1 GCF_030813795.1 Desulfofundulus luciae
GGGATGGTCCAGTCCACCATCTTGGTGCCGTACTGGCGTACCACCGGGTCGCCGATAAAACCGGTCCAGGGTGGAACGTGCAGGGGGTTCTCCGGTGTATGCTTTAAGTAACGGATGGCTTCGATGATGTCGGCGGCATACCAGGTGGCTTCCCCGGCTAGGCGGGCGTTGGTGAAGTCCCGGAAGTTTTCTTTAAACTGTGCCCGCACCCGGTTCAACACTGGCACGCAGTCGCCCAGGGTCTTGATTTCTTCACCGCTCAAGCAGCGGATCACTGGCAGGTAATATGCCGTATCGGGATAACCCACCGGGTGGTCCGCCCCGTAGGTACGAATGGCCTGATTGAGCAATATTTCGGCATAGCTTACCGCCGTGATGGCCCCTTCATAAGTTTCTTTGAAGAGCCGCTTGGGTTCTTTGCCCGGCTCGATCGCGCTTTCGAAGATCTGGTCAAAGTTGATTTGCTCGGACATGCTGGTTTCCTCCTTTCGTCCTGGCTAATTAATAGTTCTGGCACAGGGCGGATTCAAAGTCCTCGGCCACTTTGCGGTGCACGCCCAGTTTCCAGGTACGATATTCTAAAGCGCTGAGCATCTTTTGAGCGGCCACGTTGGGATCCATTTCAAAAATGAAGTACCCACCGTAGACGTCGCTGGCTACCTGGGTAAGGATGCTGTAAATGAGATCGCTGCCTTCTACGGGCGGCATGGAGCCCACGTGTACCGGTGTGCCCATGGCTACAAACCAGGAACCGATGGCTACTGCCTTGCCGCTCATAGCCTCGGGGGCGGATGCAACGAAAGGCACCTTGGGTGTATCTACGCCCAGCGTGTTGGCCATATCCATTAGCAGGTCGGAGGCCCGGGTATTATCCACGCAGGAACCCATGTGGAAAATGGGCGGCAGCGGAGTGCTCAAATTGGCCTTTTCACTGATCCGGGCCAGGAATTTCTTCAGCCCTTCGCCGGCAAGTTCCATGGCTTCGGGAGCCAGCAGTCCCAGCTTGGCACAGCCCTGGGCGGCACAACCGGTGGCTACGGTAAAGACATCGTTTTTAATCATTTCCTTGGCAATGGTGATATGGGTGTCGTCCTGGAAGCGTTTCAGGTTGTTGCAGCCCGCCAGCAGGGCCACCCCTTTCAGTTCGCCATTTAAAATTGCATCGGTAAGGGCCTTCACAGGATTGTCTGGTTCCACGGTGCGGAAGAGTTCATAAAGGGCTTCCAAACTCCAGCCGGCCACCACCTTATTCTTGATATTGGGGATGTGTACTTTGTTGGGGTCTCTTTGCTTAAAGGCTTCAATAGCCAGCCGGATTGCCTGTTTGGCATTTTCGATCGCTTTGGTGGTTTGGAAGTCCAGGTAATAAGATCCAGGAATTTTGACAATAGGTGAAGTGGTGATAATCACGGTATGGAAGCACTCAGCAACGGTGCGGATCGACGGCATGATGCACTGCACGTCCACCACCATGGCATCGATGGCTCCGGTAGTAATGGCCAGTTCCTGGGAAGCAAAGGAGGTAACCAGAGGTACACCATGACGCATGAGCACCTCGTTGCCGGTACAGCAGATGCCCATCAGATTGATGCCCGCGGCTCCCGCGGCCCTGGCTTCATCTTCCATTTCCCTGGCGGCCTGGACAATAATGTCGGAGAGGATCGGGTTGTGCCCGTGGAGGACGATGTTTACTTTAGCCGGGTCAATGACTCCCATATTGGCTTCGCTGACCACCGGTTTGGGAGTGCCGAAGAGCACGTCGGAAAGGTCGGTACCCACGTGCATCCCTGTATAGTCGGCCAGCGCTACCCGCAGGGCGCTGAAGATAATATTAACCGGGTCGTTATCCATGCCGATATGTGCCTGGCTGACCAGTTCGGAAATGGTATTATAAACACCGCTTGGCATAATGTTATGGGTGCGGAATTTTTCTAGCCGTCCCGGGGTAATAGTAGTTTTTACCCACGTGGACTCACCAAAGCCCTTTAACCGGCTGTAGTCGGCCAGCGCTGCTTCGGCCACTTCCTTGGCCAGGGTCCTGTCGTCCTTGCCTTCGGTTTCGATACCAATGCGCCTGGCTATCCGGCGCAGCTTGTCTGGATCCTTGATGCTGTAGTCTGGAGCATGTCCCTCGGCGCACTCCAGGAGTGTATGGGCCATATGGCTGGCGTGCTCGCTGTGGGAAGCTGCACCGGTAAGCAGCATCAGGCCGACGCTGCGGGCCACAACGGTCCATACGGAGGCGCCACAAATTCCTTTGCTGGCGGGACCTTCGTCGGCTTTAATCCGGCAGGGACCCATCATACAAAACCGGCAGCAAATTCCTTTGTAGCCAAACTGACATTGGGGTTGCTGTGCCACCACCCGGTCAAAGGTGGTAATTACTCCCCTTTCCTTGGCTACATCGATCATTTCTAGCACTGCCGGATCTATGGACCTTTTTACTACCTTCGGATCAACAACCCGGGGGGCATCCGAGGGCCGGCAGGTATGGCTGTGATCTCTAAACCTTGGCATTGCTTTAACCTCCTTGGCTAAAAAATTAGCTGATTGACAATTTGGTTTGGCAATTTAGCGTAATCTCCTGGGATCTATTCTCTTGCAGCCGGAATTTTCTCTTTCAACCCGTGGTTCTTTTTACTGACTTGGTTATCCAGGCACCCATTGTTGTTGGTGGCCAGGTCTTTACCAACCCTTTAGGCAGGGATGGAAAGTAAGATATAAGGTGGTGAAAAGCTTCAATTCCTCTCCCAACCCCGGTGTTTACCGATCACCCGCCTCTCCCAGTATTTTTTCGCGAACCTCCCTCATGCCGGCTAATAGTTCTCCCGCTGCATCTGAGTTCGGTTCCATAGCTTTTTCCCAGATTTCGTTGTTGAACTCGATGAAACCCAGTATCTCCTCCGGTAAAAAATGTCTTTCTATATATTCCTTTTCCCGTGGGGTGCGGATCTTATTACCAATGATCCTTACTTTGCGGATACCCAGGTCGGCGGCTAACCGCTTGACCAGGTGGGCGGTATTTATGCTGTTGCGGCTTGGTTCCACCACCACCAGCATCAGGTCTACCCCTTTAGCTGTACCACGGGACAAGTGTTCGATGCCGGCTCCCATATCCATAATTACTACTTCATTGCTGTCCAGAAGCAAGGAAGAAACCACGGCGTTAAGGAAGGTATTCTCGCGGCAGTAGCACTCCGAACCGCCTTTTTTAATTCCGCCCATGCGGATAAACTTGATGTTTTTATACTGGTAGCTGTAATCATCCAGCACATCATTTACTTGCGGGTTAAGGGTATAAAAGGCACCCTCTCCAGTTTTGGCCCGGATGAGATCCCGCATTTCCACGATGGGTTTTAACCCGGCGGTAACCTCTTCGGGGATCCCTATGGCAGCGGCCAGACAGGCGTCGGGATCGGCGTCAATGGCATAGACAGTTTGGTGGGTTTCCGCAAAGGACTTGACCAGTGCTGCAGCAATGGTGGTTTTACCGACACCGCCCTTTCCGGAGATGGCCAGCTTCATTAAGTTTCACCTCGGGCGCATTTCATAAATACTTTTTCCAGCTACTGGGCTGTAGCCATGAGGTAACTAAATGTCTTTTCTACAAAGCCGGGGATAATTCCTGCTTCATCTTTATATTTTTAAAATTTTGAAGTTGCAATTTCGACGTGGCTATAAATTTTCCTGCTGGTAAAAGAAAAAATTTTGAACTCATGCAGCTTATATTTTATCGTTACCGGTACCCTGAGTCGGGGTCTCGTTTTGCTTCTGTGCCAGTTGTTCTTCCAGGCGGGCGACCCTGTTTCTCAGTTCCTCTATTTCCGCCCTGGTAACCAGACCCAGCTCCTCCCTTAGCTGGGAAATCTCCCGACGCAGGGTCTCCGCAAGATTGGCCTTTTCTTGCTCCCCCTTGGCTATTAATTCCTGTAGAAAATCACGTGCTTCTTCTTTGCTCATTTGTCCCCTTTCCACTAGCTCGTTAATCATTTTTTCTACCTTTTCCGTGGTCAAGGCCAGGGCGCCAATGCCGGCCAGGATTAACCTTTCGGCCGTTTTGAACATTTGTTTCTACCTCCTTAAAAAGTTATTAGGTGATCATTAGCAAGTATAACACGAATGGATAGCTATTTAGGGATAAATTTTTTGTAACTTTTTACTTCAAATAGGTATATTAAAGACTTTGCCGGGGGATACTAGGAATACTCCGCTTTGGTGAGTTCTATCTCTCCCCGTCCAGCGCAAAGCTGGACTTTTTTTTGATCCTGGCACCCTTGACGTCGACAGCAGGGGAGATTATAATTGATCGTGTATCATTAAATCTTGTATCATTAAAAACAATAAGCTTGTTATCATTAGCGGGATGTGGCGCAGTTTGGTTAGCGCGCTTGCCTTGGGAGCAAGAGGCCGGGGGTTCAAATCCCTCCATCCCGACCAGGGCCATTAGCTCAACTGGTAGAGCAGGCGACTCTTAATCGTCAGGTTGGGGGTTCGATTCCCTCATGGCCCACCAGATAAGGCTTTCACGGGTCAGGGGCAGTCGGTTTACTGCAAAATTACTGCAATGAAAACGCTGCAGGAAGCCCCTGGCGCGTCTTCATTTTTTCCCTTCCTTCGCGGAAGGGTTTTTCTTTTGCCCGAATACGGCATCCAGCTTCTCCGCCGCCTGCTCCATCAGCCCCGGAACCAGGTGGCTGTATGTGTCCAGGGTTATGGCAATCTTTGAATCTCCGAGCATTTAGATTGGAACCCCCGGGAAGTTAATTTCCCTGCCGGCAGTTAGGTACTGGGCCTGTCAACGCCAGAAATACGTGTTCTTTTTTTGTATTCCGCCGCGTACCCCATATCCCATACCGGCCGGTATCCGGTGCTGGTGGAACCTGGTATGCGATACCGACGGATTACCCCCTGAATGCGCCTTCTGTTCAAAATAAGTCCCCCTTCCTAAGCTTTTTGTTAGTATTTTGTCTTGCCGCAATGTATTTTATTTTAAAAACTTTGGGAGGAATTTTTCCCGGGCTGTAGAAAGGGTACATACAATCAATGTTTATTAAGGGGGGGTTTTCTTGACAAAACCAAAGAAGTTTAAGTTCAACTACCATATTAACCAGGAGCTTTGCATGTCCTGTGCGGCATGTGAGCTGGAATGTAAGGATGGGGGCATTTATATTGACGACACGGTACACTATAATATTAACCTGGACAACTGTACCCGCTGTGGTCGTTGTTACCGTGCCTGCCCGGCAGGGGCAATTAGTAGAGTACCTAATCCTTAACGCATGAATGGTTGATGAACGCAGGTGCTTAACCTTTGACTACTCCCAGGGGCTGCAACCTGATCTTGATTTCCACCAGATCCCTCTGGTCTTCCATTACCTGATCAATATCCTTGTAGGCCTGGCGGCACTCTTCCGCCAGGTCTCCCTTTTTGACCTTAAATAGCTCAACCCCCAGGGCTTGCATTTCTTTAATGACTTTTTCCACCGGTATGCGCCGGCGGGCTTCATTGCGACCCATTACCCGCCCTGCTCCATGGGAACAACTGGCAAAACTTTTCGGGTTGGCCAGGCCGCGGCAGATGTAAGATGGGCTACCCATGGACCCGGGTACGATTACATCTCCTACTGCCCGCACAGCCCCCTTGCGGTGTACCATCACCTGCTGGCCAAAGTGCTTTTCTAAAGAGGCGTAATTATGGTGCACGTCCAGTTCTTCGCCCCAGGTAAAATCAGGCAACAGGGAATGGCAGATTCCCAGGATTACTTTCATCATATGGGCCCGGTTTTCCCGGGCAAATTCCAGGCAATACTGCATTGCTGCCAGGTAATTCTGTCCTTCCTGGGTATCTAAAGGCAAATAAGCCAGTTGCCATTCCCGGGGTACGGGGGAACCATACCTCTCATGTAAGTTTATGGCCAGGCGGTTATAATAATCGGCCACTTTTTTGCCAAAATTCCGGGAACCGGAATGCAACATGATCCATACATAATCCTGGTCGTCCCTCTGGATTTCGATAAAGTGATTTCCGCCGCCCAGCGTACCTAGCTGGTACCTGGCGTTTTCCAGTTCTTCCCGGATTACTGGTACATCTGGGGCGCGGTGAAAAAGGGGGCTGCTTTGAGGTTTTTTATGATGGTTAAAGCCGGTGGGAATAGCCCGCTGGATCTGGTTTAGGATATCCCTTAAACGGGGCCGTACAGCTTCCACCGTCTGATTTGTTCTCACTGCCCGCACCCCGCACCCCACGTCCACCCCTACGGCGTTAGGGATGATTACCCCTTCCGTGGCCAGCACCCCCCCGATAGGCATGCCGTAGCCCTGGTGGACGTCGGGCATCAGGGCAATGTGATGGCGGGCATACGGGTGATTGGCCAGGTGGCGGGCCTGTTCCATGGCGCCCTCTTCCACCTCCCGGGCCCAAATTTTAATGGGTAGCCTTTCAGTTGTAATAATCCTCATTGTCCTCACCTCGCCAGCGACAGAACCTATTATAACATGGCCTCCCATAAAAAGCCAGGAAGGTTTTTGGAAGACTTTTTAGGATATAGTTTGTTTTCATTGTACATACTTTAAGGGGACAAATTATATTCCGCGCAGGTAAAAGGCATGAATATTTAAGGAGGTTTTAAGCCCGTGAGCTGGTTGGACTTTTTGGACAACCGCCCCAATCCTGGCATCCAAAGGCAGCAGATATCCTTTCATGTCCGGGAAGCACAGAAAGCCGCCTATGAAATAGGGGTAATGCTCAGCCAGTTGGCCGCATCCCAGCCGCACTTGTCCCAACAGTTTAGCCAGCTTCAACAATTAAACGCCCGGGTGGGGGACCTGCTCCAGCAGGTACAGCAACAGCTGGATCCACCCCAGTCTTAGTCGGATTTGCGAAAAAATAGCGAATAAAGTCTTATCGCTTGGACGGGCGGTAGACTTTAAAACGACAAAAGGCCAGCTAAAAATCCGGCGTAGCTAAAGTGGGCTGATTGGTGCCTCGAAATGCCAGATGTGTGCTTGCCCAGGGGCTAAAATCCCGGGACTAGGCGGTATGGTCGCCTGCCGCAGTTTTGCCAGTGCATCTTCGTTGAAAAATAAAAGGCTTTCGGGTATTATCCCAAAAGCCTTTGCCCATTTCAAGTAAGTAATTGCTAACCACTGATTTTACCGCGATAGTCCGGGAGTAAAATCGGGGCGACCTTCTGGCCAAGACCCTCTTTCCGCAGCTCCTCATGGTAACGTTTGACGTGATCCAGGGTAAGCCTGCCTAATTTTACGCTCTTTGCCCTTTCGGCGGCATTCATACCGGCCCGGCGACCGAACACGATGATATCCAGCAGGGAGTTGCCCATAAGCCGGTTGCGCCCGTGTACTCCCCCCGATGCTTCCCCGGCTACGTAGAGATTGGGGACGTTTGTTTCGGCCCGGTCGTTAATCAAAATGCCACCATTTTGGTAGTGAAGAGTTGGGTAAACCAGGATGGGTTGTTCGGCCATATTTATATTGAAACGTTTATACTGGCGAAACATGGCCGGCAGCTCTTTTTCCACCGTGCCCTTGCCGTGGATGATATCGATCATGGGGGAATCAAGCCACACGCCATGCATGCCGCTGGGCGTGGTTATTCCTTTCTTCCGTTCTTTACATTCCCGGATGATTGCCGATGAAACTGCATCCCTGGTTTCCAACGGGTAGACAAATTGCTCACCTTCCGCGTTAACCAGCTGGGCGCCGAGACCCCGTACCTTTTCGGTTACCAGTTGCCCGACGATTTGTTCGGGAAAGGCCACGCCGGTCGGGTGGAACTGGGTGGCGTCCAGATAAATTAACTTTGCCCCTGCCCGGTAAGCCATGACAATGCCGTCTGCCGTGGCGCCGTAGTGGTTGGTGGTGGGGAAGCCGCCGATGTGCAGGCGGCCAGAACCGCCGGTGGCAATAATCACTGTTTTTGCCCTTACCACCAGGTACTGTTCGGTTTCTAGATTATACAGTACAGCTCCGGCACACTGCCCGTATTCATCAATGATTAGCTCCACAGCCGGGGAAAATTCAATAACGGGAATACCCCGGTTGCGGGCCTCATCCCGCAGGGTGCGCATAATCTCCGCGCCTGAATAGTCATGGGCAAAATGCATGCGTTTGCGGGAGGTGCCCCCGCCATGAATGGTATGCATGGTGCCGTCGGGGAATTTGCTGAACATGCAGCCCAGGCTTTCCAACCACTGGATGCACAGGGGTGCGTCTTTTACTAAAGCGGCGACCAGTTCGGGGATATTATAATAACCTCCGCCGCCCATCACGTCCAAGTAGTGGATGGCCGGAGAGTCGTTTTCTTTGTCTGCTGCCTGGATGCCTCCTTCAGCCATCATGGTGTTGGCATCGCCGTGGCGCAACTTGGTAGCGATCAGTACGCTGGCTCCCGCTTCGTGGGCTAAAAGCGCTGCCGATGTACCGGCTCCACCACCGCCAATAACCAGGACATCCACGTCGAAATCTATGTTGTCCAGGGGAAAAGTATCGGGATCAAGCATACTGCGGCTTTCCAGTAGGTCGGCATGTTCGTGGGTAAATTTATCGCCTTTGTTGGGGCCTACCTTTACCGGCCTGGTGGCTTCAGGCATATAGTCCGGATGGTAGGAACGCAAAAGATTTTCTTTCTCTTCCGGCTTCAGCCGGGGAAAAGTTTCCTTTAAACGCCGTTCCCTGGTTTGTTCCACGAGTTTAATGGCTTCCAGCATTTCCTGAGTATACATATTATTCACCTTCCTCGTATCATAGTATTAGAACCACCGGACAACCCCAGATTCCAGTTTAGGAATAATATGGGTTGACCGGATGGTTGGGAACCGGTTCCCATAT
>NZ_JAUSUX010000043.1 GCF_030813795.1 Desulfofundulus luciae
TCATTGCTTTCATCGACGATGCTTCACGTCTGGTTACAGCAGCCCAGTTCTGCTGGGAACAGAACTTTACAGCGGTAAGGACCGTTTTAAAAGAAACAATTTTAAAACGGGCCATACCGAAGCGCAAAAAGACCTCCACAGGGATCGTCGGTCGGCCGGTTTTTTTGTTTGCTCTGGCCAGGAAGGGTTCCAAAAAGCGTTCGTCGTTTAAGAGTTCATCAACCTTTTTGAGTTCGTCGTCCAATTCGAACAGTTCTTTTGGCAAAAAACGACTCGATTAAGCTGATTTGTCTGACCTTCTCGTTCTCAAGCCGTAACACTCTTTATCTCTCCATCCCTCTCCATTTTACCACAAAGCGACAAATAGAGAAGGAAAAAGTGAGGAAAATTAAGGGTTAAAGTGGTTTGTTTTTCAGGAGACACTAATTATATTTCTTACGTTCCTCTTGCCCTCTTGCGCATAACTGCCCCACTGGTGAAGCCTTTTCGCCCAAAATCTTCTCGGCAGCCTTAATGGCGCCCAAGTATACGTTTCTCAAGGGGACGTTCTTTTCCTGGGCGAGTCGGCGGCAGTCTTCGTATTCTGGACTTATCTGTCGGCCCGAGTCGTCGCGGCAGGCCGCAACCTTCACGCGCACCGCCCCAAAGTCCGTTTCTACGTCAATCTGTTTCCGGGGCAAGTAAACGCGTCTCTCCCGACGACATCGCACGCCCAGGGTGCTTGTTTCCGTAAAAATAACTTCCCGCAACTCATCTTCTTTTTCTGGCAGGCATAGGACAGTTAATAAATTGGCTGGGCGTCCTTTTTTCATGACAACAGGAGTAAGCCAGACGTCCAGGGCCCCCGAGGCCAGCAGCTTTTCCGCCACGTAGGCCAGGATTTCCGGATTTAAGTCGTCAATGTTGGTTTGCAGGATAGAGATTTCCTGTTCTAACTCCGACCGGTCTGTTTTTATTTTCTCCTGCTGTTCAATTTCCTCGCCGATAAAAACACGCAAAAAATTAGGCATCCCGTAGTCGTTGGCGCCCAACCCGTATCCAATTTGGGCAATTTTCATCACCGGCAAGGGGCCAAAACCCTCGGCCAGGGCGGCTACGATGGCTGCTCCGGTGGGGGTGACAAGCTCTCCTTCCACCTTCACGGGGCGGAGGGGAAAACCTTTAAGAAGTTCGGCCGTGGCTGGCGCCGGGATGGGAAGCACGCCGTGGTGAGACTGGATAGATCCGTATCCGGTGGGTAGGGGCGAACAATAAACTTTTTCCACTCCCGCTTCGTATAAGGCGATGGCCGTCCCTACTACATCCACGATCGAGTCAATTGCCCCTACCTCGTGAAAGTGAACGTGGCATGGGTCGACCCCGTGCACCTTGGCTTCTGCCCGGGCCAACTTTTCAAAAATTTCCAGGGCCCTCTTTTTGATTTGCGGGCGCAGTCCGCTGTCCTCAATGATGCGGCGGATATCTTCCCACGTCCGGTGAGAATGGTGATTTTGTTCAATTTCCGTCAGGAATCTGGTGCCCTGAAAACCGTATGTTTTATCTTGGTAAATTTTCAGGGAATACCCTTCCAAACCTAAAAGGTTCAACTGACTTTGCAGGGCCGCGGGGGGAACGCCGGCGTCGATGAGTGCGCCCAGCATCATATCACCGCTGATCCCCCCGAAGCAATCCAGGTAAAGTATTTTCACCGGCGTACCTCCTTAATAAATTAACAATGTGGTGCTGAAATCAAGAATCATTAAAAATTAAGATAAAAGGTTACCTGGCATTATTTGTAAAATTATGGATTAATCTGTTAATGGCCGTCGCTAGGGCAGCGGCTCCAAAGCCATTATCTATGTTGACCACCCCTACCCCGGCAGCGCAGCTGTTAAGCATCCCTAAAAGCGCGGCAAGGCCGCCGAAGCTCGCTCCGTAGCCAACACTCGTCGGCACGGCAATCACCGGTCGGTCGGTAAGGCCGCCGACCACACTGGGCAGGGCCCCCTCCATGCCGGCGACGACAATGATTACCGCCGCCTGAACAAGCAAATGCTGTCGGTCCAGCAGGCGGTGCAACCCGGCAACGCCTACGTCGAACAACTGCTCGACAGGGTTGCCCATTGCCCGGGCGCAGACGGCCGCCTCTTCGGCAACGGGCAGGTCAGCAGTGCCGGCGCTGACGACCAGAACCTTACCCGCAAAAACGGGCTTTTCCGGCATCCCGTAAACCAGGCAGCGGGCGGCGGCAAAGTAACGGACATCCGGGCAGAACTCGCGGACGGCCAGGTACGCCTGTTCGTCAGCCCTCGTGCCCAGGACGGTCAGGTGGCTGCCGGCAAGTTCTTGAAAAATTTGGGCCACCTGCTCGGGCTTTTTTCCCGCGCAAAAAATCACTTCTGGAAACCCGCAGCGAATGCTCCGGTGGTGGTCGATTTTTGCAAAACCCAAATCCTCATAGGGCAGCATTTTCAGCTTCTCCACAGCCTCGTCAACGGTAATTTCTTTTTGCACGAGACGGTTTAAAAGTTCTTTTAGTCTTTGCTGGTTCATGCATCTACCTCCTCATCCTCCTCCTCCGAAAATACCATTTTCATCCTTCGTGTTGCCGCATATTAGCGGCATGGGGGACTCCCAAGATAATAAAATTTTAAGGTTGTCTTACACACGGCGGTAATCGCTTGGAGTAGTTCCGGTTATTTTCTTAAATACCCGGCAAAAATAACTTCCTTCTGTATAGCCTACTGCCTGAGCGATCTCAGAAATAGAACGCCCGGAATCGGCGAGTAATTCCTTAGCCCTTTCCACCCTCAGCTTAGTTAAATATTGGGAGAAACTCATCCCGGTCTGTTGCTTAAATATGGCCGAGAAATACGTTGGGCTCAGGTAAACAATCCGGGACATTTCCTCCAAAGACAGGGGCTTGTGGTAGTTTTGCCGCATATACTCAATGGCCTGGTTGATAATTCGCTGGGCTCTGGTCAAGCTTAAGTTATTCACCAGGTTTATTTTTTCCTTTTCTTTATCGCGTTGAGTATTTTCAACCCGAGAAAGGCAATCTTGAAGCACGCTGATTAGCTCCGCCGGATTGATTGGTTTTAGGAGGTAATCCCTGGCTCCGCACCTTACCGCTTCCTGAGCGTACTCAAAAAGGCCGTAGGCGGTTAAAAAGATTACCTCGGTGTCCGGTGATATTTTTTTAATTTCCTTTGCGGCACTTAACCCATCCAGGCCGGGCATTTTTATATCCATCAAAATTATTTCTGGCCGGACCTCCCTGGCCAGCTTGAGGGCCTCCTGACCAGACCCTGCTTCGCCAATCTGTCCAACAGGCAGCCCGCTGTTTTCAATAATCATTCGGATCCCCAGCCTAGTGAGCTGTTCATCATCAACAATAAGCAGCTTCACCGGCAACACCACCAGTATTAGTGGTTTTTGGCAGCTTTAGCCTGACTTCCGTACCCTTCCCCAAAACGCTGATAATAGTAACTCCATAGCCGGGTCCATACAGCAGTCGGCAACGTTTTTGAATGTTAACCAGCCCCAGCGTATCGGTATTTGATTTTAGCTCCATGATCCGACTTCTCAGATCTTTTAACTTTGGTTCAGCTATGCCCACGCCGTTGTCCCTAATTATAAAAACGATATAATCATTGGCGGCTTCACCGGTTATTTCGAGAATTCCCGGCCCTTCCAGGGGTTCCAGTCCGTGGACTACGGCGTTCTCCACAAGCGGCTGCAGAGTGAGAGCAGGAATTTGCATTTCCAGCAAATCCGGGGGTATATTTTGAAATACCCTCAGCCGTTCCCCCAAACGGCATTGTTGAATCAACAAGTAATGACTGATGCTCTCTAACTCGCTGGCCACGGTAGTCAGTTCAGTTCTGGAGAATAAATTATGTCTTAAGATTTGGGCTAAAGAATGAACTATCTGGGCGGTGTGCCGGGCTCCCTCTATCATGGCCAGCATTTCTATTGTGTTCAAAGTATTAAATAGAAAATGGGGATTTATCTGTGCCTGAAGGGCCCTAAATTCAGCCTCTCTTAATGCTTTAACTAATTCCACCTTTTCCTTCCTGGCCAAGGTCATCCCCAACTCGATAAAACAATTACTGATGGCATAAAGGGTTTTGGCCAAAATCTCCACTTCCCGGGGTTCCCATAGGGGGAGTTCTTGAAAATAATTAATTAATCTCTCCTGGTCAAGTGGGAGATCGGCAGTCCGCTTGAGAACTTCCCGCTTTATTTCTTCTGCTGGCTCCTCTACAATTTCTCCCGACATAAGCGCTCCGAAACAGCGATCTTCCACAATAATGGGCACCGTTACGGTGACCAACCCGGCATGACAAACGGATTTAAATGGCCCGCGCTTATTTTTACTTTGATTAACTGCCTGCCGAGCAAAATAATGGCACCTTTCCAACCCTTTCGGGACCGCTCTGACCATCTGGCAAAAATTACAGGGACGGGTATTTTGTCCGGTGATGATGTACCTACCGGATACATCAAAAAATTTCAGCCATATCCCCAGCATTTCACTAAACGTATCCAGAATTGGCTGCATGGTTTGTAATATTTGGCTGGACAACTGATCATCACATTCTTTTATAAACATAAAGTCACCCGCAGTAGGTTTTTATGCTTTAAACATTAAGCCTTAAGGTAATCCTTAAGGTAATAACCATATTAAGTATACCACATTACTTTTAAGCTCGTAAACGTTAACCCATTTTTAGTTTTTTGCTTATGTTCGCCGAATCGGATAAGCGGCAATGTTCAGGAAAGTTTGCCGACTGTTGAAAAGAGTCCGGTAAATCATCAGCGCGTAAAAATAAAATATCGCTGTTCTCGCCAGACCAGAGCTGTGCTTCAAGGCAGGTGCGCAATACCCGCAAAGGGAAATAAATGCCCCATTCAAGGAACATTTGTTGAATTTCCACCAATTGACTGTGATCCACTTTGATGTTCAATAACTTCTCATTCTGCATAATATATTTTACTTTTAACTGATAAGTAATATTTTTCTCGCCGGCAATCAGACGTAGTGTTTTTTCTCGGAAGAAAAGATCAAAGTGTATGTGCTGACTATCCAGGATATGGTAACCCCAAATACCCAGCTCAGTGGCCAGGTAAGTGGCTACGCCGGTAACTTTTTCTACTGGCAGGTCAATAAATAAAATATATCCAGGCCTACCCTTTTTGGTAACGGTCTGAATGAGTTGCACGTTTCTTGCACCTAATTGCATCAACTCTTGCATTGCCTCGCCAATAACTTCTCCTGATGCGTGGTCAACCTGGGCAATAATCAATTTACTCTGTTGCATATGGCATTCTCCCTAGTTTTTAAATCTGAACCGTACCGGACCGGCACGAAAATCGCTAACGTCACAAACACTGCCCGGCTTCCTGTAATTGATCGATGGTGCGGCTTTTGTCCCAAAGTTCTTTAAGCTCCGCGGGCAACAGGGCACGCCATTGCGCTGCCTTGGAAGCGCATTTCTCTTTGAGTGTGCCGAAAAGGGTCAAGAGCGCCTTTTCAAATATTTCCCTGCTGGAAAAATTAGCTGTGAACTGACTGGAAAGCGGCTGCTCCGCTAACCCTTTATTAAACATAATTCTTACTGATTCCGGTAAAAGGGAGGAGAGCTGTTGAGCATCTATTCCAAAGGAGCTGCTTAATATTTGCAGGAGGTTTTGAACAGTCCGGAGAGAGTCGTGATAAGTGCAGTACCCTCCCAGTCCTTTGAAATAATTAATAAATTCTCTTTCGCTGACGACTCGTTCCTCCATAATTTCTATCCCACCTTTAAGTCGGAATCGTAGGCTTTTGTTCCAAAAAGCGGTTCAGGGCCATCTCGACATGTTCCGTCATCACAATCGCGCCCATCACACAGGTGCTGGCACACTGTCCGCAACCGGTGCATTTTTCCGGTTCGGCCAGCCAGGGGACAAATACACCCTTAACGTTGGTTTCGATCATTTGCAAGTAACCTTTCTTGCACTTGTTTACACAGTCCCCGCATCCCTCGCAGTTAACGGGAATCACCCACGGCATTTGCTTGGGCAGCTTAGTTTTACATCGTATCTCCGATTTTTGTTCGAAGTTTTGATTAACCATAAAGTTTCCTCCTTGTGTTTTTACCGCCCGGCTAATAGAAAGGTTTAAGCCGGGCGGTACATAAATTATAAAAGAATGTCAAAAACCTCCTGAGGAACAAGGGCGGCGCTCGTCCCTTAACGAGCGACCTGCGAAAAGCCGACAACGAAACACATGCAGCCGAGGCAGGCGAACCGACAGCGCAAATTCAGCGCAAAGCGACTTTGTTGCGCTATTGTGGTTCACGTCCAAAGCAAGCCGATGTTTCGTCGGCCTGGAGCACCGGAGCGACGAAGGGACGAACGCCGCCCGAGGAAGTTTTCCGACGGGTTCTATAAAATTATTAGCTTCCTTTTATTAGCTTACTTGTAACTCTTTTAGTTCCTGGGATATTTTGGCAGCTAAGGTTACTGACTCCTTGATAGAAGGAACTGGTATGCTCATACTGATGGTTGCTCCGGCTGTTGCCTGCTTGATGGCATCTTCCGGAGGAAGGCCCATAGCCGCTCCTACACAGGCAGGAACGACCACATCCATGGCTACTGCACCGGCATTAAGCAGATCAACAGCCCCCGCGGCAAAAGTTTGAATTATATCCAGGGTTTGCGCATCCCCGGAGAGCAAGGCGTCGGGAATCGTTTTTGCCAAGATATTTTCGAAAGTATAAACCTGGCCGTCAACCTTGACTTCTACATCCACGTATCCGTCAAAAGCAAAATATTGGGTTGCGAACTTATGCGTCCGGCGGCCGGCACCGGGTCGGACATTGTAGAACCGGACATATTCTATGTTTTTATTCAGCACCTTGCTGAAAATACGGGCTACACCTTCACCAATTGCTTTGATTCTAGCGTCTTCCAATTCTCTAGTTATCTCGGTGACACTTTTGCCGGCCTGCATCCCTTCATAAGTGTAGACGACACGCTTGTAGACGGACTTAGTCAACACAGGTTCAGTAGCCAGCATTACTATCCGGGTAACCGGACCGCGTTCAATGAAGTTGGCCCTTCTGGCCAAAAGGTTGGTGGCCACAGCAGCATGTTCGGTCTGGAAATAACCTTCCATTGTTTTTCTAATTACGTCCGCAATTGCCTCTTCTTCCATACCTTTACCAAGAAGGTAAAGTGAAAGGGAAGCCGCTGAGCACCAGTGGGTTAGCGGCAGAAGCAGCGGGCCGCCGCTGCGCCCCACACCCAGGATAGCTCCTTCCTGGATCAAAGCGCATATTTCGTTGAACATGATCATTCCCACCACTGTAGGCTGGCCGCAATCTTTGAGAATCATCCCCAGGTCGCCTACCACCTTAGCCGTTTCCAGTTCTTCGCCGGTGCCCCGGATATGGATCTTTTCTGGCATGTTGGCCGCTTTCACCGCTGCCAAACCACAAACGTATGGCGTCCGGGTTTGGAGAAAGGGGCCCCATTCTTCACCCACGTAGGCGTCCGGGTGCAAAATTTCTAAAGCGGCGGCGCAGGCGATGACGGCAGACATCCAGCGGCAGGGTTTAATCCCGACGGAGTTATATGCCCGCAGCATCGCCTCCACACCAATTTTAACCAGTTTTTGGGCCAGTTCAGGAAACAGAATATCCTCGCCCACTCTAGTATGGCCAGTTACCGGGCTGCCCGCTACACCAACAGGGGTGATTTCCCCCTTCCAGGGAGCCAGGGTCTCTTTATCCATTGCCTCGTAAATAGCCCGCACGGCAGCAAAGCCAGAAATCTTGTTGTTTAATTTTTCGGTGGGAATGTTGGCCACCCTCCCTGCCGGCGCGCCTGCAGCCATCCGGCAGACGGCCCCTAGTTTTCTGTTGGGAGCCGGGATACCGGCGGTAACGTTGCTTCCGGCCCAGTATAAAAGAGTAGCCGCCGCCAGAGAAGCGTTGGATGCATCGGCACCGTTGGCCATTAAAACGTTAACCACTTTTTTTGCCAGGTCATCTATTTCCGTACGCTGTTCATTACTGACCCCAACATTAATTTTTTTGCCTTTTTTCATTTCCTTCGCGATAACGTTGGCAGCAGCCCAAATACCCAAATTAAAAACACCAAACCCACCTAAAATGGCGTCAAATTTTTCTGTGGTTAGATAATCAGGTTGCGCTGTAGCTGCCCGAAAAGCGGCCAGTACTTCTCGTTGCATCTTCAAACCTCCCAAATATTTGTACTTTATAACATTAATCTGAATTTGACTCGGTTTTCCTTAGTAAGGACTTACTTGAGCTGGGGTGGAGTAATATCCTTCCAACGGCTTTCTTCAAAATTTTTCATCCTCTCATACCCCATGGTATCCAGACGTTTTCCGGCTTCGGCTCCCGGCTTGGTACAGTATATCTCGTTCACCTGGATCTCCAGGACTTGGCCGGAAATTTTACCCAAGTGTCAATTCTCACTTTAATTTAGCCCAACCCCTGCCCATTTTCGCAGACTAAACAATCTGCAACTATTTCCGATACCAGAATAATCTGCAAC
>NZ_JAUSUX010000044.1 GCF_030813795.1 Desulfofundulus luciae
TTACCGGTTTAAAATGAGAATTTCCTTTGTTCCACCAGCTGGTTGCCCCAATTTAATTTGAAGATTTTTCCCGAATCAATTTGAAAATCTACACCGTTGCCTCTTGAATTCCTTTATGTCCCCTTCACTGTATAAAGAATCATATGTAACACCCAGCATTCTGGCCAGCAACTGTAATCCTTCCGCTTTCTCATGTCTCCATACTATTCTTATGATTTCCCGCCTGGCTCCCGGTGTTGACTGCCGCCGGTACTCCCAGGCATATCTTCTCAATTCGCTTAAAGACAAAAGATCCACCCTTTCTCCCGCTTTTCGCCGCACGCAAAAAGAGAGCATGCGTGCGCCCCCGGCGCGCCAACGTGGAGGCAGCGGTAATTCGCGCCGGTACGGTACCTTGCCCGGAGCTGAGCTCATGCACCGTGGAGCAGACCACCCTCACACTTTCCCGCCCGGGGTGCGCCAAACGGGAAAGGTGAAAGAAACCCCCTCGCACGGCTCCCTGGTTTCAGGGTTACGGGATGCACCGTCGCGCAGAACACTCCCAGTTATCCCCAAGGGGGTCCCCGTTTTCCGGTCCGGTGGCCCGGCGGCAACCGACTGCGCCGCGGCGCCTGCACGGCAGGACCGGACCGCTGCTGGGGGGAAGGGCTATGTCAAGGAACATCGCCACAGAATTCGTGCACCAGCCTGCACGTCTGTGGAGGGCTTTTACCCGGGCAGGACGCCATCCCCGCCGCGGGCGCGGCTCTTCCGGGCAGCCGCCTTCCCCCAGGTTTAACCCTCGCTGGCGGGTACGACTGTTTCCCGGACCGTCGTCGTCCTCCCGGCGGTTTCACCCCCCGCCGGCCGGGTCAAGTGGACTGTGTTGCGCTGCACCCCTGGTTTGTGCTGCCGCAACCACTCTCCCACGCCCCTACGGGCCGCTGCATCAGGAGGCGATGCGGCAGGATTTGCAGAGGGGCTTTTGGATTATCCCCTCTCCCGTGCCGTCAAGAGCTTGACGGCCAGGGACAGAGGATAATGCGTAATTAATGAAAACAGAGACATTTCCTCATAACTTTACAATTTTGTGTCAGCAGGAAAAATCTGTTTACCGGGAGAACTAAAAGCAATGGGGGCGCAGGGCGAATATTTAGTTAGTTAGTTACACGGCTTTGGGTTCTTCGTTTTCATCCAGCAATTCTGAAACAGAAACACCAAGAGCTAGGGCAAGCTTTTGGATTGTGTCTATTCGGGGCTTTCGTTTACCGGCTTCGATTTCGCTAATAGCAGACTGGGGTACTCCGGCTTTTCTGGCCAGTTCGGCTTGGCTAATACTACCCCTCAACTCGACCAAGCGTTTCGACAACTTCATCATAGTGTAAACCTCCCTATTATCATCTTATCCGTAGACGTATAAGATGTCAATACGTTATCGGATAACCATTCCGGAAAAATTATATGATACAATCTGAATAAGGATAGCTTAATCTTGAGGTGTTACTACTTGGAAATAGGAGAAAGAATTCGCTTCTTCAGACAACGTCAGGGTTTAAGTATGAATGCCCTTGCAAAATTATCCGGGGCTTCTCAATCGGCTATCAGCGAAATAGAAAGTGGCAAGCGCAAACCCACCTTTGACGTTTTAGAGCGTATAGTAAAAGGGCTTGGCCTTACTCTCGCCGAGTTTTTTTCCGAGGAAACCCCATCCCTTTCCCCAGATCTGCGGCAGCTTCTTGACGAGGCGGAAAGCCTTACGCCGGAGCAGCGACAAAAGCTGGTGGAATTCATCCGGAGCATGAAAGGTGTGCAACTATGATTTCTTCGTTGCGGCAGGACTTGCAGAGGGGTTCTCGGATTATCCCCTCTCCCGCGCCGTCAAGAGCTTGACGGCCAGGGACAGGGGATAATGCAACGAAACGAAATTTTTACCCAGCGAACAGGAAATTTATACCTGTTTAGTTAAGTAATAAATTATTGGTCATTTACAGGCTGCTGGCGGTAAATCTTCACTGTACAGAAACTCCGAAATTGTCAGGCCGAAGGCTTTTGCAATCTCCACCGCCTCGTCAATATCCGGTAAGAATTTACCGTTTTCCCAGTCTGAAATTGTCGTCTGTGGTTTACCAATCATCTGCCCGAGCTCTTGCTGTGACAGTTTTCTTTCTTTTCGCAGATAACGGAGTCTCGCCCCAAAGGTTTTTGCGTCCACTTCTTTCACCTCCGTCTGCTTATATGGTAAACGGTTTATCGTTTACTGTCAATGGTATTTCGTTAAATGTCCTGCAGAAAATATGTTTTACAATATTTCTGGGATAACGGATTTTCGTTAAGAAGGGTATGTTTTACATGGATATTGCCGACCGTATTGTACAGCTGCGCAAAGAGAAGAATTACAGCACCACAAAACTGGCCAAACTTGCCGGAATAGCGCAATCCACGCTGCGGGAAATAGAACTGGGCAAGACATCACCAACCTGGGACACAATTCTCAAGCTTTGCAGGGCGCTTGGTGTTTCACCCCGTGAATTGCTCGACTTTGAACCGGATGACCGGGGCGATTTGCCCCACGACTTTAAACGTTTCCTGGAAGTTGCCCGTCTTCTCACCCCCCGCCAGCGTGAGTTAATCCTGGAAGTTATGGAAGAATGGGCGGAATATAACAGGATTAAAGCTAAATAATTGTCTCCGCAGTTTTACTAAGATACGACGCGGCGAACAGGTGGTTTCGTGTGAGAAGTATTTACGTGAGATCATCTGAACCTGTTGCAAGGCGAATCTACGAACTTTGCCGGGAAAAAGGAATCACCATAAACCAATTGGCTACCCTTTCGGGGTTGCCCCACTCCACTATCGACAGCATTATAAAAGGGAAGAGCCGCAACCCCCGTCTGACAACTATTAAGAAGATCTGCGATGGCTTGGGAATGACTATTTCGGAATTTCTAGACGATCCGGTGTTCAAAAAAGTGGAAGATTAGGTCTCCGAGTTATCTGCACACACACCTGCAGAATGCCGATCCCCCGGGCGAGAGCCATCCCTGCCCCAGGCATGACAAAATTTCAATCTCTTCCCGGCGACGTTCCCCCACCGGATCTAATTCAATGATCAAACTGCATTGCCAGTCCCAGGTCAGGGATATCCTCTCTCCCTTACCGCCACTTTTCCGGCAGACTGGGACGGGAAACAAAATTTCTTCTGTTTTCTGGAAGGTCATTCCATGTTTTCACAGAAATATTGTTTTGAGTCACTCTCCCGCTGCTTTTGCCTGCTGCTCGTCTAGCAATTCGGCTACGGTTACCCCCAGGGCGGCGGCAATCCGGGATAGTACATCAATGCTCGGATTTGTCTTGACACCACTTTCTAGCTCACAGAGGTAAGCTGCCGTAATTTTGCTGTCACTTGCCAGCTTTACTTGGCTTACGCCTCTTGACTCCCTTAGTGTTTTTATCTTAAAGCTGATACCATTTTTTAACACGCGGCTCACTCCCTTTGTTATAATTTTAGCTAACAGCTAAGTTATTGTCAATAATAATTTAACCATTAGCTAACAAAAGCTCTTTGCTTTCTGAGTCGTTGAGTTGATAAAATTAGCTCATAGCTAACGAAGGGAATATATTCTTATGGATATAGGCCGAAGAATCAGGGAGATTAGAAAAGCAAACAATCAAAAGTTACTTAACATATCGCAACAAACGGGACTTTCACAGCCGTTCATCAGTGAGATAGAACGCGGAATTAAAGTCCCATCTATTGAAACCCTCGAAAAAATCTGCTCCGCCCTGGGCATCACCCTGGCCGAGTTTTTCGCCGACCAGGCCCCGGAGCTGCCGCCGGACATCCGCCAGATGATAGATGTAGCCCGAAAACTTACCCCTTTGCAACGAGAATTGATCATCTCCGTCATGAAGGAGATGGCGAAAGATAATCAAACGGAAGGGGAATAATCCGTGTCAGAGCAACTGCTGAAAGAAATCCTCGGTGAACTGAAGGCCCTGAATCAGCGTGTCGGCAATATAGAGCAGCGCATCGGCGACCTGGAGCAGGGCCAGCAGCAACTGGAAAAAGAACTTAAAGCCGCTATCAAAAACGTGGACAACAAGGTGGACAAACTAGGGCTTCGCCTCGAAAACGAAGTTATCGACAAGGTGCGTGCCCTCTTTGACGGTTTCGCATTGAGGGGCGACCAGATCGAACGGCTGCAAAAACACCTTGATGAACGCCTGGACAGCATCGAAACAGACACCCGTTATCTCGTTGCCAGGGTCGCAAGGCTGGAGAAGCTGGCGAAGTAGGTGCGTGTTTCCTGCCCGGTCATGTCCACCTCCTGTTCTCCTGCGATGCGGATTGTTCAGGCTCCACAGCCAGCAATTCGCCGGCCGGAATGCCGAAGAATTTCTCCAGGCGCTGGGCCACCTCCCAGGAGGGATTGATTTGGTTCAGC
Organism: Desulfofundulus luciae; assembly: GCF_030813795.1. Taxonomy (NCBI): domain Bacteria; kingdom Bacillati; phylum Bacillota; class Clostridia; order Eubacteriales; family Peptococcaceae; genus Desulfofundulus; species Desulfofundulus luciae. The sequence continues at coordinate 4,425 of NZ_JAUSUX010000044.1, forward strand.
TCAATCATGCTGTAAGCTCTCTGCGAAATACCAATCTCCTTTGCAACCTGCTCTTGGGTGTAGCCCAGAGTTTTTCTTGTATTGATCAGGTACCGACGCATAAAAACTTCATCCCTGTTCAACCAGAAGCATTACTTCTGACACCTCCATTATATTAGAAGCGGTACTTCTGATCAAGTATTTTTATCAAATCCTGCTCGGAGAAAAATTATCATGCTTAAATTAAGTGCCAGGCTCAGGGAACTTAGAACATCTCGCAAAATCAGTCAGACAGCTCTATCTAATGCGGTTGGTGTATCTCAAAGAGCAATTTCGTATTACGAAGCAGGTAAGGATATTCCCACGCTTGACGTTCTCATCCGTCTCGCTGATTTTTTTGATATATCCCTGGATTACCTAGTCGGCCGCTCCGACGACCCGCGCAGGCACTGATCTTCTTGAAGCTTTTCCACCGGTATCGAACCGCCGGAGGCGTTCCTGGCATGCTGGAGCATCTTCAGGAACGCAGCCATGCCCTCTTCGTACCTGCGCTCCCAGCCGGGAACAGGAACAAACTTAAAACTTATCACGTAAGTATGTGCTCGTCTCATAAACATCCCTCCCGGCTAACCAGCCAGCTTTATATTTTAATCTAGATCAATATCAACTATTAGTCAAGTCCAAAACTTTATTTCTCCTCTATACTTCCTTGATATTTTGGGGTAAACTAATACTGAACTTATTCTTAATCTAGATCAATCTCTACATATCAGGAAGTGAGATGCAGTGGACCGATTTTCTACCTGGAAAGATCTCAAAGGTGTAAATATGGCTTTTCTGCCCGTGGGGTCTCTGGAACAACACGGACCACACCTCCCTCTGGGTACCGACGGGATCATCGCAGAGGCGCTGGCCGGCAGGCTGGCCGACATTTTTGCGCCGGCCTACCTGCTGCCGCTGCTTCCCTTCTCCTCCTCTATTGAACATGCCGGTTTTCCGGGGTGTGTTTCCCTTAAAGTGACGACTATTGCTTCGATCATTTCCGATGTGGTGGAATCCCTCGCGTTTTCCGGTATCAAGAAACTTGTCATCGTCAGCGGTCACATGGGTAACCACCTCCTTCGAAACGTCGTCCAGGAATTGAATTATCCCCGTCCACGGGTGCTGCTGCTTCCATCCCGCCATCACTGGGAAAGGGCTTACCGGGTGGCCGGAATATCCTCGTCCCCTTCCCGGGACATGCATGCTGGTGAAAGCGAGACGTCCATTATCATGTATTTGTTTCCCGGGGCTGTACGCTCCCAGGAAATGAAGGATGTTGACCAGCCGGAACGGCAGCTTCTAGAAACTCTGGGCATGAGGGCTTATACCGAAACCGGAGTCATCGGGTTTCCTTCAAAAGCTTCTGCCGAAAAGGGAGCTATGTTTCTGAATGCCCTGGCGGAAGAAACAGCAAAAACGGTAAAGGAGTTTGTTGAAATTGGCTGAGCAACTTAGTTGGCAGGAAATAGCTGCAATTCTGCGTGAAAGAATCCTTTCAGGTCAGCTGAAACCGGGGCAACTTTTTCCAACCAACAGGGAATTGATGAACGAATTCGGTGTCTATGTAAGCACCGTCCAGAACGCAGTAAACGCCCTCATCAGGGAAGGATTGGTCGTCACCTCCGGCCCCGGCAACAAGCGCCGTACCGTAAGGCCCCTGCTGGAGCGGTCGGTACGCCGGGGAGGTTTCCTGACCGAGTTCGGGCAGCGGGCCAGGCTAGAGATCCTGGAGCTGAAGATCGTCCGCAGTCCCAGAAAGCTGCCGGCAGCGGTTCTCAAGGAGATGGATCCGCCGGTGCTAAGGTATCTCACTCGCCAGTGGCGGGATGAAATTCCCGTCGCCCTATCGGATGCGTATATCCCGGGGGTTGTCCCGCTCAAAGAGCTGAAGGCGCTGATTTCCGACCCCGGGACGGATTTATACCGGGCAATGGAGTCGCTGGGTATAAGAGCTGACACCTGTGAGGAATCGCTGATTGCCGGTGGGTCTACGCCGGAGGAACAACAGATCCTCAACGGTGCGCCTGTAGTGGTACGAATTACCCGGAAAGTTTATAATAAAGACGGACGGTTGTTGGAACTGTGTTTTCTAACCAACCGGGCGGATTGCTACGAGTTTTTATACCGGTTCCCTTTTGAAGTTCAAGAAAATAATGATAAACTAACACAAAAGGAGGAGTAATAATACCGTGCGTTTACCTGTAACCCTTTACCCGGGTGAAGATGGTTTTATAGTTGCAGAATGTCCGGTTATACCAGGATGTATCTCCCAGGGCAGAACAGAGGAAGAAGCCCTGGCAAATATCAAAGAAGCAATTGAACTTTGCCTTGAAGTCAGGAAGGAAGCTGGCTTGCCCTTAACGCTACCTCTCCGTGAAATAGAGGTGGCCATCTAATATGGCTTCCCTTCCTGTAGTTTCAGGTAGGCGTGCTGTTCGCGCTTTTGAAAAGGCCGGCTGGAAAATTGCCCGGCAAAGAGGCAGTCATATTATTATGGTTAAAGCAGGTATGCTGGCAACGCTATCAATCCCCAATCACAAAATTTTGGATCGTGGCCTGCTGCGTAGTTTGATTCGCAAGGCTGAAATGTCCGTTGATGAGTTTATCCAATTGTTGGATTAATCTTTTAGGTCTACCAGGGAATGTATCCAAGCCTTATTTTGCCTGATGCAATTTCACTAAAACCAGTATATCTTGCAAAAGGCAATATGTCAATATGATGTGCATTTATTCTTGCAGAGGGCAAGATTTGTCAAACCGCCGCAGGGTGACCCGTTCCCTTCAAGTGCAGGGAGGAAATTACTGCAAGTAGCATCAAGACCTGCTTATCCAAATAGACATGAGGAGACTTTTTATGGAAAACAGTACCAACCTTTTTCCGCAGCGTTTAAAAAACTTACGTAAGGCAAGAAATCTTTACCAAAAGGAATTGGCAGCTGCAATTGGGGTTAAACCGGGAACTGTTGCCGCTTGGGAAGCGGGACATAGAGTACCCGAGTTGGGCCTTGCAACAAAACTAGCAGATTTTTTCAATGTCTCGGTTGACTATTTATTAGGACGCACCAATGACCCCCGACCGATGGATAAAATCATTTCTCCGGAATCTGACGTCAGAACGGAACGATCCCTCAAAGACAAAATCTTCGACCCCACCTACACCCCCACGGAAGTGGACCTGGAAGAACTCCTGGAGATAGCAAATATCCGCTTCATGGGCGAACGCATGGCCCGGGAAGACAGGGAAAAGCTACTTCAGATAGCAAAAATAATCTGGGAAGAGCGCAGGAAAATCAAAGAACGAAAAGGCAAGTAACGGCCGCCGCGGCGTTTCCAGGGCGGCTGCTATTGTTTTTCTGCTTTTTTCGTCTTCGTTCGACAAATGTTTTAACCCTGCGGGTTCAGTTTCTGTGTATAATAAGAATTATGGAACTTGTGTTCGTAACTTTGCTCCGGAAAGGTTGTGTAAGCATCATGATCTCTTCCGAGCGTAAAAAGGTGATCGCAAGCATCGAAAGGCTTGTGGCCCAGTTCAGGACGAGAAACCCTTTCCTCCTCGCATCGTATCTGGACATGGAGGTAATAAAAAGGGAACTGCCGGATGGAATAGCGGGCCTGGTGGCCGAATTATACGAGTCCGTGATGATAATACTGGATCCTTCCCTGCCGGACTGCGAAGCCAGGTACATAGTTGCCCACGAGATATACCACCACCTGGACGAGCATCCGGACCTGCGTCTCCTGAAGCGCACTTTCTTTGGGGACAAGTACGAATACAGATCGGACTTATTCGCCGCCGCGCTCCTGATCGACGAAATGCCTGAAGAGGGGGAAACGGACGTTAGCTTCGCTGCCAGGCTGGGGATACCTGTACGACTCGTCCGCCTCTGGTTCTTCCCGGCGGCGTGACCATCCTTTTGCCGGCGCGGCAACTGGGTTTTTAACTATTGACGTCCTCCCCCGAATGAATTCAGAGGATTCCCCGCAGGAAACACCCCGAACCCACCCGGGGTTCCCCGGGATTTGCGTGCCCTTCCGGGTT
>NZ_JAUSUX010000045.1 GCF_030813795.1 Desulfofundulus luciae
TTGGTAAAACGGTGGAAGTGGATCACTTTTACTTTATCATTGGTGGATCACTTTCACATTATCAGGTGGATCAATTTTATATTGACAAACGCAGATACTATGCAAATAAATCATAAACAGATTCTGGTATTGAAATCTGGTGACTAAAAATAACCACTTCTTGCCCCTTATAACATTTGTTAGCACTATAATTTAAATTATAAATCATCTGTCGATAATTATGATAGAAAGCTTTAATTTCATTAACATTATCATAAGTTATAACCCAAAATTTATCTTCGACCTTAGTTATAAATTCAGCTATTCTTTTATGATCATCATAATTATAGTAATTTAAATATAAATCCTTACCTTTATTAAAGTATGGAGGATCAAGATAAATCAAAGTTTTATACGGGGTTGTTGGCAAAATGTCACTTAAAAAATCCATGGCGTCTTTGTTTGCTAAATATATCCTATCCTTATATAGTGCAATTCTTTCAATTCGTTTGATTAATTCAACCTTATTATACCGTGCGTCAATTTTCCATTTTCCATTTTGATTTATTCCGCCAATCACCCCCCCTTTATTCAATATACCAGATCTATTAGTCCTGTTTAGAAAAAAAGCAGCAAAACCAAGGTCAATTGTTGACACATTATCTTGATTATAATAAATCAGTCTTTGTCTCTTCCATTCATCCATATTAACTGGAGTATCGTATATTTTCTTACATAATATTTCAGTTTCATTTAATACTGAAAACCAAAATGAATATATTGCCCTGTCAATATCATTTATAAAAACTTTTATTACATATTCATTTATTAAAAGGTCAAGGGCCACTGAAGCACCACCACAATATGGTTCAATGTAATAACCATCACATAGCATGTTTGCTTCGCAAAGCAATTTAAAAAAACGACCTAGTTTCGCTTTGCCACCAGGATAACGTAATGGCGAATAGTATTGCATATTATCATATCCTTTATATCTGATTCCATAGTGTTATAATAAATGGCTCAATGTTATCCCATACTAGCTTTAAATCACTTGCAATTGGATTAAAGTTTTTATTATGTATATAAGAATGAAACGTATTTATTGACATTATATTATTAGGATCAGATACCGAAGTCTTAATACCTTTTGACTGATGTTTGTCTAAGTAGCCATTTGCCTCAAGATAATCTGCAACTGCTTGAACCTTAATATGTAATTTTGTATCCTTATCCATTTTGGGTAATTTATATTTTTCTATAAAGGCATCAATAGACAATTCAATAAATACTCTGAATAAAACAGCTCCTGCATTACAAAAATTATCTAAATCAAGATCTTTTAGCTCTCGGTATATTTTGTTTATTCTTGGATTATTGATAGGTATTATACAACTTTTCGGTATTAACGTCTTTCTTTTTGTTGATAATGGTTTATTTCTCTGCCTCGTTGGACCCCTTTCTTTTTTGTTTCTTTCAAGGGTCAACGCAGACATTAATTCCCACTTCTGGTCTAGTGTTTTTGTTTTATCAGGTATATCATTTTTTGTAAAACTTTCGATATAATTCAACCTATCATCTTTGTAGTATATTTGTTTTACAGTAAAATCATCTCGTAATAAATCATTAACAATCCTCTTTAAGGGCTTAATTACTTCATCAGGTTCTAATCTAGAAACCACTTTTCCATTTTCAATTTCAATACCTATCATTCCTCTTACATCCGGATCAGATAGCAACCTTTGCAGACTTGATAATGGGACTTCTTTTAATTGTTTTTTAAACTCTTCTTCAATATTATCTTGATTCTTTAGAAATTCAATTACTTGCAATGAATATTTAGCTTTACCCTCCATTCTTTCTTCAAACCTTGCTTTTTGTTGAGCATCCCAGCTTACCGTACCAATTCCATCATTTTCACCTGTATGCTTTAATCTTATCCACTTATAAGATTCTTTTTCATCCGAAAATATTATGCAAGGAATTTCAACTATTGGATTCTTCTCAAAGCTTTCATTAAGTTGCTTAAATTTTCTATATAACGATTTGTGTTTTTCTAATATAAGGTTTGGATTATTTAATAACTTCAAGGCAACAATTCGTCTATTGCCTTCAAGTACAACAAATTGCGATTCATTTTTTTCATAAGGGGTTACCATAATTAAATCAGATGGATTTAATCCATTAGCAAGAATATCCTCAGCCAGTTTCACGAGTTTATCTTTTTGCTCTTCAATCATAAGCTGTATTGCCTCTTGTTGGTTTGATACCATCTCATATCTTGGATTTTCAGTATTGACTAGCAACGATGTTAATGGTATTAATTTAATCTCCATTGTTAACACCTCTCTTCTTGCTTACATCAGTAAAGTCGTTAACTTTTTAGCCATCTAATAAATACTCTACTCCCACGCCAGCTTTTCTACCGCTCTTTCTAAATCTTTCGCCCCTGGCCTGGTATATCTTGCTGTCGTGTTCAGGCTAGTATGTCCGGCCAGCACGGCCACCAGATCTAAACTCTCCCCTGCATCCACCAGCATCTTGCAGAAGGTGTGCCGCAACTGGTGAGGCGTGACTTCCACCCCCGCCAGCCGAGCGTATTTCTCCAGAACCTTTTCGGCAGTCCGGGCGGTCATGTGTTCTTTTCGCCCGGGAAAAAGCCAGTCACCGCCGGGATGGACGGCCAGCCACTCCTGGATTATCCTCCGGACCGTAACGTTCAACGGCACTTCCCTGCGTTTTCCACCCTTGCCCTCCCGGACCGTCACCCAGCCTGAGCGCTCCCGGATTACCACGTCTTCCACATGCAGCGATACCGCCTCGGAGATCCGCAGGCCGGCGTGCAGTAGAATCGCCAGCAACGCCCGGTCCCTGGGAATGCCGTACTTCTGTACCGCTCTCATCAGTGCTCCCAATTCCTGTCTTGTGAGCCACCTGGGAGCTCCACGCTGCTCCGGGACCCTCTTAATACCCTCCGTCGGATCGGAAGGAATCAGGCCATTGGACGCAGCCCACGAAAAAAAGGACGACAGGGCATCCAGATGAAGGTTTATTGTAGCCGGCTTGCGATTCCTGCTTAACAGGTATCGACGGTAATCAGCTACATCCAGCGCTGTGACGAAGGCCGGGTCGAATGGAGATCCGGTTGTATCCTCCAACCATCTCATGAAACTGCGCAAGGCTCCTGTATATGCTGTTATGGTTCTCAAAGAACAATTACGACCCTTCAAGTGTACAATAAACCCATCCAGTACCAACTACAGCTCCCCCTTGTTGGCACGGGCAAGAAAATCTTCCAGGGATAAAACTTCCACCAGGTGACCATCAGCAAAAATCTCACGGTGCTTATTTTGCAGCAAAAAGCTGCGCGCCTTTTCGGAAAAGCCGGTTCCACCAAGAACTACATAAGCCTTGCGATACTCGTCCGAATTTCGAATAATGGAAATAAGGCTTGCTATATCATACAGAAGTTTTTGTTCTACCGTCCCACGAATCTGTTGCCATTTTGCACTGACTATGATTCCACCGGTATCGTCCTGAACGACAAAATCAGCCTGGTAGGCAGATCCAAAAAGTTGATTTCCTACTGTCACATGGGTTTGAAACCGCCCCGAATAGTGTATATCAAGAACCGGCCTGATAACCTGTTCCCAAACGGCCCCTGTTTTGGTTCCTTTCCCGCCCGGTGACAATCTCCCCACCCCCGGTTAACTATAGTTACGGATAACCAGTTCCGCTATCGGTCCCCGCTTATCGGCCCGGCAGTTAATAGCTCTTTTCGCGTAAACCACCTGTATATCATAGTTTTTATAAAGCTCGCGTATGAAAGGCGTATCAGAATTGCTCAACATGACCAGGCAACCCCTCCGGTCCAGTTCCCGAAACACCTCCGCCAGGCGCCGCTGGTCGTCTTCTCCAAATGCATCGGGAGTATAGCTGGTGAAATTGGCTGTTTCCGAAAGCGGATGGTAGGGCGGGTCCAGGTAAACGAAAGCTCCCGGAGCTGTGCAGTCCAGAATCCGGCTGAAGTCGCCGCAGATTATCTCCGCCCTTTTCAAAGCCACGCTTACCAGGCGGAGGTTCGGCTCATCCACTATTTTGGGGTTCTTGTAGCGCCCGAAGGGTACGTTGTGTTGCCCCCGGCTGTTTACACGCCATAACCCGTTATAACCAGTCTTGTTCAGGTAGAGAAATCTTGAGGCCCGCTCCACGGGAGTTAGCTGACCGGGATCAAGGGCACGGATGCGGTAGTAGTATTCCGCAGTATTTTCGTGCCTTCTCAGGTCCTGTAGAAGGGCCTCCAGGTCGTCCCGTACGACCAGGTAGAAATTGATTAACTCATCATTGCTGTCTATTAACACCGCCCTGGGGGGTAACAGGTGGAAGAAAACCGCCCCGCCGCCGACAAAAGGCTCAACGTAGAGGCTGTACTCTCTTTTAGGAAACAACGGTTCGAACTGGGGTATAAGCTGGGATTTCCCCCCTGCCCACTTGACGGGGGGTCTGGGACTTTCTTCCTTTGCCTGTGCATGGTATGTCTCGTACACAACCATCTCCCCCCTGAGTTAACTTATGCGAACAAAAAATTCGCCCTTAAAAGGGCGTCTTCCTGCATCTTATGCGAATTTTTCCAGGATATTTTTCACATAAGGAATCTTATGTGAAATTTTAATTTATCCTCTACAGCCCGTTTTTCTAATGCACAGCATTATATGCATTTACCCGTCCGTAAGCCCAGTAAGTGCCAGTCCCGGCAATGCGGTCGGCAGTGCTTTCGATGCGCTTCCGCACGGCCTGGTTACCGGTACCGTACTTCGAAGCCCAGACCAGCGCGGCCACACCGGAAACATGCGGCGTAGCCATAGAAGTGCCGTCCAGTGCACCGTAACCCGTAACCCCCAGGTAGCTACCGACGACGCTGGGGTGGTTGGGAAGGGTCGAAAAGATATTTACGCCAGGAGCTGCCACAGTGACCCACTTTCCATAGCTTGAAAAAGCGGCCTTCTGGTCGTTAGCGTCCGTGGCAGCCACAGCAATGCAGTTCTTATAGGCCGCAGGGTAAAGCGGTTGTTTGGAGCCTTCGTTTCCCGCTGCCGCCACGAGCACCGCGCCTTTAGACCAGGCGTAGTTGACTGCTTGTTCGAGAAGCCTGGACGGTTGCGTGCCGCCAAGACTCATGTTGATCACCCTGGCTCCGTTGTCAACTGCCCATACAATCCCCTCCGCAATCCAGCTGTAGTAACCGCTCCCCGTGTCGTCCAGAACCTTCACGTTCATCAGGGAAGCGTTGTACGCCGTACCTGCAATACCTTTTTCGTTGTTGCCAACAGCGGCAGCAATCCCGGCCACGTGAGTCCCGTGACCAAAAAAGTCGTCAACTGTCGGACTGATTGTAAAATTTACGTTCCCAACAATCTTACCTGCCATGTCCTCGTGATCCTGGTCAATACCCGTGTCAAGGATGGCAATTTTCACTGACGGACTGCTGGCTGTAACGTCCCAGGCTTCCGGCGCATCAATGTCCGCGTCAGGTTTGCCCCCGGTCTGGCCGGTGTTGTTCATATCCCACTGTTTGGAAAAGTAAGAGTCGTTGGGAATTTCCAGTGCTTTCGCCACGCAGTCAGGCTCCGCAAATTCCACCGAACCTTCTCTCTGGTATGCATCCGCCTTTTCCTTCGCTTTTTCCGCAGGTACTTCCACCACCTGGACGCCCAGGGCAGGGATTTCCCTGACCACCCTGCCGCCGTGCATCGCGTGCACCTTCCTCTTCACTGCATCGTCCGTGCCCGCCTTGAATTTTACCACCACCCGGCTGGGTGCAGTCCCACCCCCGAAGTTCCTCAGCGGAACTACTGCCGCGAACAAAGGTGTACCCAATACGGTTAATCCAAACACCAGACTGACAATAACCGAAAAAATTTTCCTACACATCATCAGACACCCCTCTTAAATTTTTACTTTGGAATCAGCTTATTTCCTATTCTTCTTCCCCCCTTTTCTCTGGTTGCTCATCTGCATCTTCCAGCTCGAAGTTCATGTCATATTCTAAGAATCTGTCTGGCGCGCACTCCGGTACAAACACTGCTTTACTACAAGGATGACCCCGTAAAACACCAGCACGGTAAACTCTTCGTCCCAGGGCGGCGCGGGCAGAACAACGAATCCTTACCAGAGGTATCTCCTTGACCTAAAAAAACAAAAGCCAGCTGCCCTGGCGATTTTTATTCCAAATACACCAGTACGACTGTTCGATACTTGCAAACCGTTAATTCTCGTGGTCCTTGTCGATCCACTTCTCCAGGATACCGTCAAACAGCGGATGCTTCCATCTTGCTCACCTCAGCACGCCTCTCAGTTTGAGGTGAGGATATCACTTAGAATAGCCAAGAATTCTTCCAGGCTTTTAATCCTTACTGCACGGCGGAAAAGCATTTTTAGTGTATCCATTTCCTCAATCGCCCGCAGTTTTACCGCCAGTTCACCCGGGTATCGCCCGATCTTTTCCTCCAAAACTTCGAGAATTGCTTCGATACGGTCTTCTCTTGACCCCTTTTGAATTCCTTCGTTGATCCACTTCTCCCGGATACCTTCAAACAGCGGGGACGCTTCCATCTTGCTCACCTCGATGTTCTTAAGAATTACCTCGTCTGGAATTTTCCCCAGATGAGCGAACAGTGCCAGGCCGACGTACAGGTCAGGAACCCATTCCGCCGGGGCTTCCCTTATGCGTCTCGCGCAACGGGCCATCAGCTCTTCGTCCGACAATTGCCGCTGCATCAGCGGAACCAGGGGTACAATCCCCACCGGCCCGTACCTCAAAACGTCCCCGGCCGGCAGGTCGGCCAGGTTGATCACCCGGTAGCTGAAGGCCACCACTGTCAGGTCAAGGCAGTCAAAACCGTATCCGCCTTCCTGCGGCCTGCCGGTCAGGTTGAGCACCACCGGGTAAACGGGCTTCTTGTATTCCCGGTGTTGCATGGCCGTGTATTCCAGCAACCGCAAGGGTATTTCCCTGTCGGGTCGGGTCTGGATTTCCATGAGCATGATATATTCATACCCGTCCTCGCAAACGTTAAGCAGTACGTCCGATTCCCGCTTGACGGCTACGGCCTCTTTTTCCAGCCGTTCAACCCTGTCGGCGGACATACCGCGCACCAGGTGGACAAAGTGGGATGAGTACCGTTCAACCAGAGCTTTAATGATAAGGTCATATTCCTGCAATATCATCACCGGCCCTTTAGTTGATTATAACCCGTTTTCCGTAAAATTGCCAGCGGTTTCGGGGTGGACGTGTTAGCTATCCTTTTGTGAAGTACCGCCATTCCCTAACCCAGTCCCCCCAGCTTTGCGTTCCATGCCTGCCCTACGGCTGCACTCTTTATACGGCCGGAGCTGTTCTTCCATTTCGTCCGCTTTCCACCACAATTCGCGATTGTACCCCCGCCGGCCTCCACCGCGGCCAGTCTTGAAACGTCCTTAGCATTTATGTTCCCGGCTTTCCTGGCTGATCGTTGCCGCCGTGCCATATTCCGTTGCTGTCAATTCTCACTTTAATTTAGCCCAACCCCTGCCCATTTTCGCAGACTAAACAATCTGCAACTATTTCCGATACCAGAATAATCTGCAACTG
>NZ_JAUSUX010000046.1 GCF_030813795.1 Desulfofundulus luciae
CTTCCAGTATGGCAGAAAAAGTTGGTAATGGAAAGTCTAGCTGACTCGATTTTCATTCGTGGGTTGTGATAAAAATTATCATGGAAGTTTAGGGATAAGTTGCCTTTAGGGCAACTTTTTTGACGTCCCCAGGCCAATGTAAAAAAAATTTCCCTTCTCCCACAATATACCAATTATTTACAAGGATGTATTTGCCTTCTAGTCGTATACTATTCCAATAAAGACGTAGGGGGAGGGGAAAAGAAATTGAAACTTTGGCACGTTGTCATTACGGCCCTGTTTTTTTTGCTGCTCGCAGAAGGGAGCCACCTGGCCGCCAGCACCACCCAACAGAATGAGATATATGCTATCATTAAAGGATCGGTAGAGGACGATTCCTGGTGGCAAGCACGAAACAGGGAAGAAGTAAAGGAAAAGCTGGGAAAGTACTACGCCGAGCCCCTATTATCCGAGGTAAGTGAGCGGGCATGGGATTTTATCGCCCGGCCAACCGATTGGTATTGCCGGGCTGCCGTTACCGATGTTTCCCTTGAGTACCGGACATCAGAAAAGGCAACGGTAAGCACAACCCTGCTGAACACTGACCTCGTCACCGGGCAAATCCAAAAGGGAACAGGATATTTTAGTTTACATAAAACTCCACTAGGCTGGCGCATTGTTTCTGCCGATTACCGCTGGGAGGAAGTAGTCGACGCCCAATAAGTTATCAACCGAAGGACTTGGAGCCCCTAAACGAGAGCGATATAATGGTAATATAATGGCAGTAGGGAGACCATCAAAAAAAAGGGGCGTGGGATTTTTGAAAATCGGCGTTTTTACCGATAGCTACCGTCCATATACCAGCGGTGTGGTACGGTCCATAGATACTTTTACCGCTGAGCTAACCAAACTGGGACATGACGTCTATATCTTTGCCCCCAATTACCCTAATTGCTCCAGGGAAAAGCGGGTTTTTCGTTTTCCTTCCGTCCCGGCCCCAACAAACCGGGATTTTGCCCTGGCGGTACCCTTTTCCTTTCGCCTGAAACCCACCATCAACCAATGGCAACCTGATATAATCCATGTTCATTCACCCTTTTTGCTCGGGCGAGTGGGGGCCCGTTATGCCCATAAGCTGGGCATCCCTTTGGTTTTTACCTTTCATACTCTCTACGATCAATATGTCCACTATGTACCCTTTGCCCAGGGCGTTACCCGGGTACTGACCAGACGCTTTTGTCGGGATTTCTGCAACCGGTGCGATTTAGTGGTTGCGCCCACCGGCATTATTGAGGAACATTTAAAAAAAATGGGGGTGCGTACGAAAATAAAAGTTATACCCACCGGCATCAATCTAGAGGAATTTACACAAGGTGACAAAAACTGGTTACGCCGGGAACATGGAATTAAACCGGAAGAAAAGATCCTGCTTTTTGTGGGACGGCTGGGGCAGGAAAAGAACATTGGTTTTCTTTTATCCGTTTTTGCGGAACTTAGCAGTGGGAACTCCAATCTAAAACTGGTTCTGGTGGGTGGGGGTCCGGAAGAGGTCAATTTAAAAAGACAGGCCGCCCAGCTTGGCATAGGCCAGCAAGTAATATTTACCGGCACGTTAAATAGAACGGAAGTAATTAAATGTTATCAGGGGGCCGATCTTTTTGTTTTTGCCTCCAAAACCGAAACCCAGGGGTTGGTGCTGGCTGAAGCCAAGGCAGCAGGACTTCCGGTGGTAGCCGTTAAAGCTTTTGGTACAAGTGAAATGGTCAGAGACGGAGAAGATGGTTTTCTGACACCGGAAAATAAGGACCTTTTTGTAGCAAAAGTAAAAGAGCTCATTACAGATGACGACCTGCGGCAAAAAATGGCCGTCCGGGCAAAAAACAACGCCCAATTGCTTTCTTCCCGCCAATCAGCTTTAAATCTAGTTGCCGAATACCATGCCCTCAAGGGAAAAAAACACAATCATCTTATGCGCAGCTCGGTCTAAGGTTTCGATCTAGAAAGTTCTAAAGCTCATGTTAAAAAACGTCGAAAGTGCTTATTGCCGGATATATTTATGGAGGGAAGAGGATTGGAAACTTGGTTACCAATGATAGGAGGTTATCTGTTTATTTTCTTTGCCCGGGTAATAGACATGTCCCTGGACGTAATCAGAGTATTGATGCTGATGCGGGACAAACGGTTGCTGGCGGCTGTAATTGGTTTTCTTGAGGTTTCCGTGTTCATACTGGCCCTCAGTCAAGTATTGGCCGGAGGTTTAAACGACCCCGTTAAAGTAATAGCTTATGCCGGCGGCTTTGCAACGGGGAATTACATCGGCAGCCTTATCGAATGCAGACTTGCACTGGGCTACCTCTCGCTGCAAGTGTTCCCGGCACCACAACTGGCGTCCCAGTTTATCGAAAGGTTGCGCCAGGAGGGATTTGGTGTTACCAGCGTGGAGTGTCAGGGCCAGTGTGGCGAGAGGACGGTTTTGTTCGTACTTCTTAAACGGCGCGACCTGCAGCGGGCGTTATCCATCTTGAATAAGCTTGATCCCAACACATTCTTTAATGTCTCGGATGCCCGGTTGATCCATGGAGGAGTTTTTCCATCTAAAAGTAAGTAAAGGCAATGGATAAAGGCAGAAGTGTATATAACACCGATTACGTCAGGTATTTAACGGGCGGTGCTTAAAAGACCCGGTTCTAAAGATGTAGTCTTACCGCCGGGCTGATCCGTTGTCACCGGCCTCTGCAGAGGAACCACGGTAGGGGCACCGTTTAATCCTGTAATGATCAGATACTCGTGGCCAGTAGCATTATCCCGCAGAACAGTAAAACCGCCCAAATTTTTAGTTTCAGAATGCTCATAAATAATCTTAAAACGCTGGTCCTGTCCATCAAGTGTTCCAGGGAGTTGCCCGTGATTGGCCTGACCGGCATCCCGGGAACAACCGGCCAGGACGATAGTAATAAGAAGCAAAAAACTAAGCACAGCAGTGCGCATAAGAGAGCAACCTCCTAGCTTGTGGAAATTACCAATTACCGAAAACCTTCTATAAGAATTATTATATTTCAGCACGTGTAACATTTCAAAGGTTTCCAGGAAAGAACAGTGGATTCTCATCACCACAATGCCCCCGACGTGAACCCGATAGCATGTTCCAAGCCACCGGACAATGATGATCAGGACAAGAGCAGTGCTTGATGACTCCACTTCCGTGTATTGGCCAATTCCGTGTATTGGCCAACCGGGTAACCCCCCAGGAAACTTGCTTCCACCTATATATAGTACCGGGGGGTTGATCATGCCCCGGAAGCAATGGCAAATTGGGCCAGCGGAGGGCCGGGCACGAGCTTGCCGGTGAATTGAAAGCCGGCCGTGAACCACAAGGCTTGCAAGCGCAATGCCCGGCCCGAGCGCGCCGAAGTGGCAGGAGTTTCCGATGCTGGTTAACATAATACTTATTATAGGAACTTAGTTTTGCAAACAGCCAAAAACTCGCCGGTTAAGCTTACCATAGGACAGGACCGCGGTTAATCTAACCCCATCCGATTCCGATGATGACCATTGCCTTTCGCCCAGTGGCATTTTTCCAAAGTAAGGATTTCTTTCTGGGGTTGCTTTTTAGCAGGGTAATCAACCAATTTTAAACAGTTGGCACAATTATCACAGATCTTATCCGGGTTCAGCTCGCAAACAAAACAATCACAACAGTTATCACAAATTTTTTCTTCTTCTAATATACACATCTTGTCAACTTGCTTTATTTTATATTTTACATATATTTCCATGCCCAACCATCCCGTCTTTCATATCTTTTACGTTATTTTATTTTGCGACATTCCTCCTGCGACAGATCGGTTACCTGGCCACTCATCGCCTTTATTTTACTGCATACCACCGTAAAGATCAGCATTATTTCCCTTAACGGGCTGATCCACCACTTAAAAGGGAAAATAATTATCTTAAAGCGTTTCAGCCCTTTGCCGCCTTTTTATGTACTGGCACTTGCGTTAGTCAGCCCACCGCTGGCTAAAAAGTCGGGCCGGATTCACAATTTCCTTACTAGTCAAGCCTGCCAAGGCCGATTAGTTAGCTCCCTCCTTCCCCGCTTCCCTACCCCCGGTATTCAGAAGCACCGCTACGGGTTGACACGCCGCCACGGGCAACAAACCGGAACAAATCAAAGCACGGTATTTTACTTGTGCATAATCCGCAGGTAGCCGAAAAATTTGCCGGCCGCGTACCTGTTCTGGCCGGCGGACATTCTCACCGGACCGAGATCAAAAAAATTGGCCCTTCCCTGCTGGTGAACCCGGGAACCACCGGCGCCGCCGGTATCCGTGGCTTGCAAACCAGCCAGGAAGTGCCCTATTCGGCATCTATTCTTTACTTTCTTAAGAAGCTATGGCCAGGTGACAAATGCCTGGCTTTAATTTTTCTGGCTGCTTTACAGGATTTTGCTTTACAGGATTTTACTAAGGAACACCTTAAGGCGTTCATTTTGGGGGTAATTGAAAATTTGCTCCGGAGTCCCTTCTTCCACAATGCGCCCTTCGTCCATAAACAGGACCCGGTCCCCCACCTCCCGGGCAAATCCCATCTCGTGGGTGACCACCACCATGGTCATACCCTCCCGGGCCAGGTCCTTCATTACCGCCAGGACTTCGCCGACCATCTCGGGATCCAGCGCCGAAGTAGGTTCATCGAAAAGCATCACCTTGGGACGCATAGCCAGCGCCCTGGCAATCGCCACCCTTTGCTGCTGTCCCCCCGATAGCTGGTCGGGATAGGCATGAGCTTTATCACTCAAACCAACTTTGGCCAGGAGGTTATGGGCTATTTCTTCCGCCTCGTGTTGCGTCATTCCCCGTACCTTTATGGGAGCCAGGGTGATGTTTTCCAGGGCCGTTTTATGGGGGAAAAGGTTAAAGCGCTGAAAAACCATGCCCACTTCCTGCCGGACCTTGTTAATGTCCGTTTTGGGATCCATGAGATTGACCCCATCCACCACCACTTCCCCAGCCGTGGGCTGCTCCAGGAGATTCAGGCAGCGCAGAAATGTGCTTTTCCCCGAACCGCTGGGTCCAATAACCACCACCACTTCCTGGGGAGCCACATCGCAATTAACGCCCCTTAAGACCTCCAAGTGGCCAAAGCGTTTGTACAAGTTGGATACCTTAATCACCCGTCTTCAACCTCCTTTCCAGGTAATCCACCAAACGGGAGATTAGGATGACCATGATCAGGTAAATAAAGGCCACGGTGAGATAAATCTGAAAGGCCTTATAAGTAGCCCCCACAATGAGCTGGCCCCGGCGGAAGAGCTCCTCAAAGCCGATGACCGAAAGGAGGGAGGTGTCTTTAAGCATGGCAATAAACTCATTGCCAAGGGGAGGGATTACCCGCTTGAAGGCCTGGGGCAAAATAACGTAGCGCATGGCCTGTCCATGAGTCATACCTAAGGAGCGGGCCGCTTCCATCTGTCCCTTCTCAATGGACTGAACGCCAGCCCGGAAAATTTCGGCTATATAGGCTCCACTGTTAAGACTGCAGGCAATCACTGCTGCAAAAAAAATAGGTATATTTTCAAACACCGGGGTGATACCATAGGCCTGCACAAGCTGACTTTGAACATCTTTTAAAATCTGGGGGATGCCAAAATAAACAATCACGATCTGAACCAATAGCGGAGTGCCCCGGAAAAAATCCACATAACAGACGGCCAGAAAACTTAAAACACGATTCCGGGAAAGCCGCGATAACCCGGCAATTAAACCGAGAATACACCCGAAAAACACGGAAATGGCCGTAATTTGCAAGGTCTTTACGGCGCCTAGCAATAGTACCGGTAGAGAACTTATAACAGTTTCCAAAAGACTTCACTCTCCCCGTAGACCGCTAACAGGCCAAATATGCGTAACACGGAAGTGTTACGCATATTTGGCCTTGTCCCATTAGTTGGCCGGAGGCTCACCGGGCAGGAAATCTGGAGGCTCCTTGTCAAACCACTTTTTATAGATCTCGGCATACTTGCCGTTTTCCTTCAAAGTCTTCAAGGCGCTGTTAACCTTTTCCAGAATATCCGGCTTGCTCTTGGGTACCGCAATGCCGTAGAATTCACTGGTCCGCAGGTCACCTACAATCTTAACGTCTTTGTTTCCCTGCTGGATAAAGTAAAACGTTACCGGGTAATCGTTTACCACGGCATCCACGTTGCTATTCTTTAAGGCCATAAAGGCCTCGTTAATGGTGTTATAGTCGGTGATTTTGGCGCCGGGAATCTTGCGTGCCTCGTCCGCTCCCGTGGTGGCAATCTGTACCCCTATTTTCTTGCCGGCCAGATCGTCAAAACCTTTGATGGTGTTGTTGCTGGCCTTCACCGCCACACACTGGCCTGACTGGTAATAGGGCAGGGAGAAATTAACCTGTTCTTTGCGCTTTTCGGTAATGGTTATGGCCGAAATGGCCAAATCCACGCTGGCACTCTGCAGGGCAGGCACAATGCCGTCAAAATTCATGCT
The DNA here is from genome assembly GCF_030813795.1 of Desulfofundulus luciae. NCBI lineage: Bacteria > Bacillati > Bacillota > Clostridia > Eubacteriales > Peptococcaceae > Desulfofundulus > Desulfofundulus luciae. The sequence continues at coordinate 6,489 of NZ_JAUSUX010000046.1, forward strand.
CCGGATTTCATAATCCCAGTTATTGACCTCGGCAATGGCCTGGATCAGTTCCATGTCAAATCCCACGTACTTGCCAGTGTTGGGATCCTGAAACTCGAAGGGCGCGTAGGTCGTGTCCGAAGCCACAAGTATCTTTTGCTTGCCGGCTGGCTGCTGCCCGCCCCCGGCCTGGGCACTGGTCTGCTTACTGTCCTTAGTATCTTTTGTCTGCTGCCCGCCGCAACCGGCCACCCCCAGGGCCAGGGCCAAAACAACCAGCATGATCAATATCACTTTTATAGTCCTCAGCACAACTTGTCTACCTCCTTCGGTATGTATTTAGCCAACAGTACATTTCCGTATGGGCACTCCGGATTCACCCCGCTGTAATTTGAACAACCAGGCAAATGTTTGAATCTTTGGACAGCACCTCCCTCGTCACTTTGCCACAGACACTACATTTTCGCTTTAAAACGTCAAAATCCTGCTTTTAAAAAAATTTAAAAACCTGCATTTTTTCATGGAACCTCTTTCCACTTCCAGCTATCTCCCTTTATCTTTAAAAACGTTTTTTATCTCGGCTTTCTCCAGATGCAGGTGGCCGTGTAAAATTTCAGTAGGCACCAGAAGGGGATCAGCCCCCTGAAAAAGAAATGAGACCTCACGCGCCCAAAAAACACCAAAAATCAAGC
>NZ_JAUSUX010000047.1 GCF_030813795.1 Desulfofundulus luciae
ACGGAACTGGTGGGCAACGCATATGAAGCATTCAGAGCACTGGGAATCCGGCCACCCCTAAAGGTAGCTGAAATCAAAAACGACGGTAACGGCACCTGCAAACAAAATGCTCGGACTTCCGATGATTACCATACACCCTCATTATTGTAAAATAAAGGTAAATGTATTGTACGTCTTTAATTATTGCCCCGGAGCCCTTGATTTTCGGGAGGTCTTGATTTAAAAGTTTTAAACTTCGGTCAAAGAGATCTCTGAAAAAGTCAGGCTTTCGAAGCTCTCCACGTAGCACTACAGCAGGAAAAGAGAACCTCCATGCAGAAATAGAAAATAAAACCACAAAAGATGGAGGTATCTTTAGTTGTTTAGGAAAAATGACGGTCAGCTAAACTTTTTCGACCAGGAAATCTTTTCAAAGATGATCCCCCAGGACCATCCCCTGGTGAAGATAAAGAACAACGTGGATCTTTCCTTTGTGAACCAGGAAGTTGCCTGTCACTACTCGCCGGATACAGGCCGCCCCTGCATTCCTCCCTCGGTGCTGTTTCGCATCCTGTTCTTAGAAATCTGGGCCAACTTATCCGATGTGCAGGTGTGCCGGGAGCTACAATATAACGTGCTTTACCGGTGGTTTTGCGACCTGGCCTGGAGTGACCCTGTGCCGGATCCCTCCACACTGGTGGTTTTCCGCCGGCGGCTTGGCGAAGAAGGTTTCCGCCGGCTTTTTGACCGGCTGGTGGAAGACCTCCAGGCAAAAGGGTTTATCAAGGACAAATTGGTGCTGGTGGACGGCACGAAGCTGGTTGCCCATGCAGCGGCCAAGAACACCCTTACGCTGGTGCGGGAGGGCAGAGCACGGCTGCTTAAAACTCTGGCCCAAAAGTCCCCGGAGGAGGCGAAAAAGCTTTCCCGTTATGCCGAACCCCTGCCTGACCGGGAGTATTCTTCCCAGGCTGAGCTCCTGGCGACAGAAAAGGAAGTGGGCCGGGAGCTGGTAGCCGCCCTCAAGCAGCACAAAGAGGAACCTGCACTGAAAGAAGAGCTGGCCCTTTAGGAGAGGGTGCTAAACGGTGAAGGAGTGGGCAGCTTTGCCGACCCCGATGCCCGCTGGGGCTTCAAGAGAATGAGCCCTTTTTTGGTTACAAGGTGCACGCTACGGCCACCGAGGAAGGTTTCGTGACGGCGGTAAAGGTTACCCCTGGCAATGAGGCTGAAGCACCCCAGTTGCCCGAACTAGTGGAAGAGACCTCAAGAAGGGGCTTACGACCACGCCGTCTGACTGCCGACAAGGGCTATGATTACCCGAACATCCATGAATACCTCCAGGAAAGGAATATCAGGCCTTATATTCCGGAAAGGGCGTCCGCTAAGAAGGAAACTGGCTTCACTTATGATGGTGAAAAGGACTGCATGGTCTGCCCCCAGGGTAAGGTTTCCATTGGTAAGACTGAGCACCAAAATGGCGGCTACATCTACTACTTTTCCAAGAAGGACTGCCAGAAGTGTCCTTTAAAGCAGGGTTGCCTTGGCGAAGGGAGCACTCATAAAAGGGTCTACCGCAGCGAATCACCGCTCAAAAAGGTACGCGCCAAATGTCTAAAAGTAGCCATGAGGGTGAGGAAAGGGATAGAAAGGGTTTTCGGCCATGCCAAGACCTGGCATAAGATGGCCCGCGTCCGCTATCGTGGGATAAAGCGCGTGGCTCTACAGGTCTTTTTGACTTTTATGGTAACAAATGCTAAGAAGGCAGTGCTGGTAGGGTAATGTGAGAACTGCTGAGCCTAAATATGGCAAGGCTTTGAGAGTATACAATTCAAATTAGTGCCACGCAATTTGTTCCATTTTATGGGTAGCTTGGTAGATGTGATGGGTTGTTCTTTGACCCAATTTTTCAGAGACCTCATAAAACAAACTTGCCTGTCACCTTCGACAACACCACCGTCACGGCTTACGGTAACTTTGGTTTGTTTGAAGGACTGAAGCAAGCCATTGGCTTTGCCGATATCTTACGGCAGCATCTCACAGTCAGAAGGCATCATAACTGTAGCTATAGCGCCGCCGAACTCATTGCGACCATGATTGATTGCGCGGCCTCGGCCTCCTTCCAAACAATTTGTAGCAACTGAGATACATGACCAGCTTTCTGGGAAGGTGTACCCGCCGGTCCTTTAGTAGTCCTGGAGTCTCCGGTTTTGGCACTCTGGTTGGGCGAGAAGGCAATGTGCAAACTGGGCTGGATCGCTGATGCATTAGGGAGCCTGGCTAAGAAGGCACCTGATCAGGATAGAGAGATATTAAGTTCTTATACGGTCAAAAGTGTTAATGATTTGTTCGGAAGGCGCCTACAACGAAAGGGGCATAAGGTGAATGGCGGCCTGTAAGCCACAAATAGAAAAGGAGAGGGATAACTACCCCTGCCAGGGAAACGGCAAAGTATTGTTTATCGCTTCTGTCTATACTCACTTGGCTGCCTTTCACATCCCTTTTATGAAGCTGTTGCAGGAGAAGGGCTATGAGGTTTACGCGGCGGCTTCTTCCGCCGAAGGGCACAAGGAGGATGTAGAGGCAGAGGGGGTGACCTGTTGGGAGGTTCCCTTTACCCGTTCCCCTTACGGCTCCGCTAACGTATTGGCCTACCGCCGGTTGCGAGCTTTGTTAAAGGAGCATCGCTTCGACCTCATCCACGTCCATACCCCGGTGGCCGCTTTCCTGGGACGGTATTTAGCCAAGACCACTCACCAGGGACCCGTTTTATACACGGCCCATGGCTTTCATTTTTATAAAGGCGCCCCGCGTCGCAACTGGCTTATTTATTATAATGCCGAGCGCCTGGCCGCCCCTTGGACGGACGGGCTGATTGTTATGAATGGTGAGGACTTTGATAACGCCCGAAGGCTTGGTTTTGAGGCGGGAAAGAACCTTTTTTACGTCCACGGCGTTGGGGTGGATCTGAGCAAGTTCTCTACCCCGGTTGCAGAGAAGGGGAGCGTGCGTGCTGCGCTGGGCATAGACCCTGACGACGTGGTAATAACCTGCGTGGCGGAATTGAATGAAAATAAGAACCACGCCTTTCTCCTTGACGCTTGGCGGGCGTTTATAAGGAGGTACGGTTATGGTCACTTATTGTTGGTAGGCACTGGGGAAAAAATGGTTGTCCTGCAACAAAGGGTGGAGCAAGAGCGGATACCCAGAGTTCATTTTTTGGGCTATCGCAGGGACGTGCCGCAAATTCTTAGTGAAACAGATATTGTCACCCTGGTTTCCAAGCGTGAAGGCCTACCTAAAAGCATCATGGAGGCCATGGCCGCCGGCAAGCCGGTGGTGGCCACCAATGTGCGTGGCAACCGCGATCTGGTGGAACACGAAAAAACGGGGTTGCTGGTGGAGCTTGGCGATGTGGATGCCCTGGCTGCGGCCATCGAAAAGCTTGTTTCAGATCCTGAGCAGCGGGCCGCCATGGGTGCGGCCGGGCGGGAGAAGATCCAGGACTACTCCTTGGAGAAAGTTCTGACGGAGATGGCCGCTATCTATGACCGCTACCTAAAGTAGGAGGAAGCGGATATTAACTTCGTTAAGTGCCCCCTGATAGCTGATCAACGAATGCTTATAAAGCAAGTGACATTTTCTTTTTGTGTTTGGGGTATGTTGGCATAGGTGAGTAGCAAACCGGGCTAAAGGGGATTAACCTATGTTCGGGGAAATATGGGCTTTATTGCGTCCGCATATTGTAGGTGCGTTAATAGGAACGATCTTAACATTTGTTTTTGAAGGAGCTATTAAAGCTTTTTTCAGATCCACGTGGAGAAAGATTAAACGTTTGGCACGGATTTTCGTCCGGAAGCGGACAGTTTTTGGGGAAGAATTCATGCTGGGCAAACAAAAGTTGCCATGGATAGTTATTGATGGTGGGCACGGGGAAGCATATGATCCTGGTGATCTTGAATGCCGGTATGTGAAAGAGCTGGTAGAATTACCGGAGGAAGTACAGAAGCTGAGAAAGATCGTTGTTGAAGAGGAGCAACGACAGGCCAGCGCATCGCACCTCCGCGCTGCGTGGAATGGGAGCCGTTATTACCTTCATTCTTTTGTTATTGACCGCGAACCCGGTGATGAACGGAGCAGATTAAAGTTTATTTTCGGTCCCAGCGACTATTATAATTTTCTGGCCACTTCTCCTGTTTTAGATCGGCCGTTAAATGATGCTTTGCCCGGTGTAACGTTGCGCAGCAAGTATTTGAAAGATCTGGACCCCTGGTCGAAGCCGGTAAGTTTCCTTGCCCATAGTTTCGGGATTAACCTTGCCGTCATTACCCGTGATGAATACATGGTTTTCGCGCAACGTTCACCAGGTACTTTTTCCCGGCCGGGGTATTGGAATGTGCCGGTAAATGAGGGGTTACAACGTCCATTCGACAATGACGAAACGGGGGCGCCTGATTTCTTTAAAGCAGCGGCCCGGGGCCTTTATGAGGAATTGGGTATATCGTTGGGGCGCGATTATAAGGAAAAGCCCAAGTTTGTTAGCTTTGGCCTGGATACTCAATTTTACCAATTTGGTCTGCTGGGATTTATCCGGATTCAACTCACGTTGGATGAGTTGCTAGCCATCCGTGCTTCAGGCGTAAAAGATAAATGGGAGGCAGTAAAAGTAGACGCGGCGAAGATGGAATTGGATAAAATTGTGTCATTCGTTCGCGATCACGAACCTTGGGCTCCGTCTGGATTGGTTTGTATTTTCCATACGCTAATTGCAATATTGGGGAAGCCGATAGCCGTGCACCGTGCCTTTGAACAGATTGGGGTAAAGAAAATAACCTTAGAGGCTCCCCGGTTATCGGCATGATTATATCACGATCATAAATCTGCATCTTTGGTTGGTTTTAGTTGAAAAATACTCGAGGTATTCACCTGTAGCGAGGCTTTTCTGGCAACTTTTGATAAAAATGTTTTCTGAATCCTGGCGAGCGCAGGGGGTTATTGCTGCCTGATGGAAGAAAAAATGTGCTGTTCAATAAGCCCCGGATTGTTTCGGTCAGCCGGCGCACCGACATTCCCGCCTTTTACGGGGAGTGGTTTATGCAGCGGGTTCGCCAGAGGTGGGCGGTGAGTTGCAATCCCTTTAGCCGCCGGGCCGTCCGGGCCTCGCTACGGTCGGGAAACGAACGTCTATCCGGGCAATTAATTCGTGGTTATTTGAATTGGGGTTCTATGGTAAATAACGGTTTTGAAAGACCGAATGGAATTAAAATACGAATGGAATCAAAATATTATGTTAATAGAACTGTTTATATAGAGAAAAAATAACCTGGTGGGTGAAGTAAAATGACCAGCGGTAGGCTGCTGAGGCAGTTGATTAAAATAGGTGCCCGGGACGGCGGGGAGGAGTTTCGCCGGGTGGCTGAAGAAGTTATCCGGGAAGAGCGCTTAAAAAATCATCATCTTTTGGCTAATGATCTGGAGCGTATTCTTTATGGAGAACATTCGGACCCGGGTAGAAAAAGTTTTCCGAGAGTATTGTATGATATTCCCAGGGACCGGGAACGGGGATTGCCGCTCCTTGCAGTTCGTGAGCCGGTGCGGTATCTGCAGGACATAGTTCTTTCTGACGTTAACAAATCTATATTGGAAGAAGTGTTGCTTGAAAATAGCCGTGCCGAAGTGCTGGCCAGTTACGGTCTAAAACCCATTTCCCGCCTTTTGTTTTGCGGGCCGCCGGGATGCGGGAAAACTTTAGCGGCAGAGGTTTTGGCCGCCGAATTGGGTTTGGAACTGGCGGTTGTCCGTTTTGATGCGGTAGTTTCTTCCTTCCTGGGGGAAACGTCGGCCAACCTTCGGAAAGTATTTGATTTTTTGGAAACAAGCTGCTTTGTTGCTTTGTTTGATGAATTTGACGCGATTGGAAAGACCAGGGATGATCTTGGCGAACATGGAGAACTCAAGCGGGTTGTCAATTCTTTTTTGCAGATGATGGATGGTTTCCGTGGAAAAAGTATTTTAATTGCTGCTACCAACCACGAGCGACTTTTGGACAAAGCTTTGTGGCGTAGATTTGATGAGGTACTGTTTTTTGAGCGGCCTAACTTAGAACAGATTCGGCAGTTGCTGATTGTTAAACTGAGGGGTGTCCGGTACGATCTGCCGCTGGAAGACCGTTCGTTTCTCAATCAGTTTAAGGGCTTTTCGCATGCCGACATCGAGCGCATTCTGATCCGAGCCATTAAAACAATGGTTCTCAAAGGAAGGGAGTTTCTTACTTTGGAACTGGTAGAAGAAGCGCGCAAGCGTGAGGAGGAAAGGCAGAATATTGTATTGAGGTTATAAGATCCGTGAAGAGGTGTTTGTGTTGGAGCGATATAACCACTTGAGATTGCAACGCCTGGTGCCGATTAATCCCCGGCGCGTTCGACCGGGGAGAAGTAACGTAACCGTCCCGTCAGATCCGCGGGCTCATGCACAGGAACTTTCCCGGCAACTGGAAAGGGTTGTCATAACGGCAGATAAGCAAGAACCGGGATTTGACCCCAATCTGCTGTTAAAAATTAAAGCGGTTGGAATTCAACCTGACGACCTGGAAAGCATTGAGGGCCTTCGGGTAGTCAGCCAGGAAGGGAGCGAACTGGTAGTTCTTTTTGTGTAGATTTTCAAATTGATTCGGGAAAAATCTTCAAATTAAATTGGGGCAACCAGCTGGTGGAACAAAGGAAATTCTCATTTTAAACCGGTAA
>NZ_JAUSUX010000048.1 GCF_030813795.1 Desulfofundulus luciae
TCGTCTCATCAGGGGGATCAATGCTGGTTATTTTTGTTCTCCAGTGGGTCAATTTTATTTGCACAAAGTGGGTCAATTCTATTGACAATCAACACGCTGATGGTGGATATCAGCCGGGGAGGACTCATTTCTCGAAGGCAAGTAAGGCTGGATGATTTGGGCTGGCCTTCCCGGGTTGAGCAAATGGTTCATCTTGGCGTAGAAGTGCTTATTTGCGGCGGCATTAGCAACTTTCTTTATCATCAGCTTGTCGCCCGGGGAATACAGGTAATTCCCTGGGTGACGGGTGATGTGGAGGAAGTTTTACAGGCCTATCTTCAAGACCAGTTAAACCAGGAAAAATTTGCCATGCCCGGTTGCCGCAGGTGGCGGCATCGCCACCGCGGGGGGCCGTGAAGGAGGTGAAAACAGATGCCCGGTTTTGATGGAAGTGGCCCCCGGGGAGCCGGTCCCATGACCGGTCGAGGTCAGGGATATTGTATCGTTCCCTTAACGGAAGGCTTGTCTCAGCTTCCTGCCATAAGGCGGCCATTTAAAGTTAAAGGTGGCAGGGGTAGGAGGAAGTTTCTTTTTGGACTCTGCACTTACGGAAGAAAAAACAAAAACAGGTTTATGGGTTAGGAGGTTGATGCGAAATGCCACGTGGAGACAGAACGGGTCCCTGGGGTATGGGTCCGATGACCGGCAGGGCGATGGGGTATTGTGCCGGGTACAGCGTGCCCGGGTTTGCCAGCGCGCCCGGGTGGTGGTGCCGTCCCCGCCGGGGTTCCGGCTGGGGTGCGGGGCGCCGTGGCCGTTTCTGGTTGGGCGGTTTTCCCCCGACGATTGGTACGCCATATGTGCCCTATTTCCCGGTTCCTCCTGAAAATGAGGCCGGTGTGTTAAAAGCGCATATTTCCCATCTCGAAAATATCTTACAGGCATTTAAACAGCGCCTGGAGCAAATTCAAGGAGAACATAAGGGACAAACGGAACAGAAGTAATCAAGCAACGCCGGTAGTTCTAAAGCTACCGGCATAATTTTACCGGATAAAAATCACAGGCAGTTTATGTCAATCAGTTATTGACAATAGTACATATATTCCTTTAAAATAACATATGACCAAAAGCCACGGGCATCCGGTCTTAAAAAGAAAAGAGGTGAGTTCCTTGGAGAAAGGAACGGCCGCAAGAATTGAACGGTTGAAAAAGAATGGATTGCGTTTAACTGTTCAGCGGGAAGTGATTTTAAACGCTTTAATAGCAAAAAGTAATGAGCATCCCAGTGCGGAGGATTTATACAGGGAAGCCAGGCAGAAGTGTCCCGGCATCGGGCGGGCTACCGTCTACCGTACCTTAAGCCTTTTTCAACGGTTGGGTTTAGTACGCCGCCTGCAGCTTATGGACGGCTCCTCCCGTTACGAAATAAACGGCGATCCCCATGCCCATTTCATTTGTCTGGGTTGTGGCCGGGTTTTTGAGTTGGAAGCCTCACCGTTGCTAGGATCCTCTCCTTCCGGAAAACAGGATTTCCAAATCTTCGGTTATTCCTTAAGGATCTTTGGTCTTTGTTCTAAATGCCGCGTTCAGGGTCAAAAAGCACCGTCCTTTGATCCCCCCGGAGCACAGGTGGTGCCGGAACAGCAGCCTTTTGAGCAGTCAATGGGGTGAAACGGAATATGGCATTGCCGCGGTCCTGGGGGTTGCCCGATCCCAAAATGCCTTGTTCCAAACCGGCTGCCGGGGCTTTCCGCAGAAATGGCTGAAATGCGGATTAATGGAGGTCCGTCTTAGTGAAACTATGTTAAAGAATATATAATTTTATAAATCGAACATAAATTCATTACATGCTTCGATAAGGAATAATTTGGCCATAATTAACATTTGTCCGTAAGTTGGGGCTCTGGTAAAGTAGAAGCAATAATCTAAAATTACCGGGGAGGGGGAGCATTAATTTAATTAATTTGTTCAATTAATTCGTTCATTTCGGGAGCAAGGGTTGAAACGGGGCGGAAAAGCTTCATCAGGGGTTCGCAAGAGTTTCCTGCAATTACCTGTTGAAGGTACCTGTTTTTCAAGGAGGTCAGATTAAATGCCAAGGTTTAGAGATCCCCATTTGACCAGCCGGCCTTCGGACAAGACCCCGCGGGTCATTGATCCCAAGAGTGTCAGGCGTTCCGTTGATCCGGCTGTCCTGGAAATGATTGATGTGGCCAGAGAGCAGGGCGTGATTACCGCCTTTGACCGGGTGGTGGCCCAGCAGCCCCAGTGCCAGTTTGGCTATAAAGGCATCTGCTGTCGTTTTTGCATGATGGGTCCCTGCCGGATTAAAGCGGAAGAAGGGCCGGCCAGCAGGGGTATATGCGGTGCCAATTCCTGGACCATTGTGGCCCGCAGTGTGGGCTTGATGATCCTTACCGGTTGTGCCTCCCATGCGCAGCATGGCAACCATATAGCCCACACGCTGGAAATGATTGCCGAGGGAAAAGCTCCCGACTACTCCATTAAGGACCCCGAGAAACTGGTGCGCATTTGTAAGAAGGTGGGGATTGAAACCGAAGGTAAAGAAACTCTGGCCCTGGCGAAGGAGCTGGCTGAAACAGCCCTGGAGGACTTCCGTCGCTTGAAGGGAGAGGGGGAAACTACCTGGATAGTGAAGCAGCAAATACCTGCCCGGGTAGAAAGGTACAGAAGCCATATGGTCATGCCCCACGGGATTCATGCTACCATTTCCGACCTGGTTACCCAGGCCCACGTGGGGATGGATAACGACCCGGTAAACCTGGTATTCAGCGCCGTACGGGTTGGCCTGGCCGACCTGGCCGGCAAGTGGATTGCCACCGATCTTTCTGACATTATTTTTGGTACTCCCCAACCTGTTGTCAGTGAAGCCAATATGGGGGTCCTGGACCCCAAAAAGGTCAATATCGTTGTGCACGGCCATAATCCCCTTTTAAGCGAAATGATTGTGGCTGCGGCCCGGGAACTGGAAGATGAAGCCAGAGCCGCTGGTGCGGCCGGTATTAACCTGGCCGGTATTTGTTGTACGGGAAACGAAGTGCTCATGCGCCAGGGTATTCCCATAGTGACCTCCTTTTCCTCCCAGGAACTGGCTATCTGTACCGGTGCGGTTGATGCCATGGTGGTGGACGTGCAGTGCATCATGCCCGGTTTAAACACGGTGGCCCAGTGCTTTGGAACCAGGTTGATTACCACTTCGGATATTGTGAAGATTCCCGGTAGCATGCACATTGACTATCAGGAAGCAACGGCCATGGCCAACGCTAAAGAAGTCATCCGCCAGGCCATTGAAGCCTACAAGGAACGGGGGACCCGTCCGGTACACATTCCCAACGTAAAGAACAAAGTGGTGGCGGGCTGGAGTTTGGAAGCTATCTTTGAATTGTTCAAGACTGTTAACCCCGGTAACCCGGTACGGGTGCTCAACGAAGCCATTCTTTCCGGGGAGCTGAAGGGCGTCATCCTCATGGCCGGGTGCAACAACCTGAAAACCTTCCAGGATCAGGCCCACCTGGAAATCACCAAAGCCATGCTGAAAAATGACGTTTTCGTTATTTCCACCGGTTGTAATGCCCAGGCGTGCGCGAAGGCGGGTTTGATGGATCCGGCTAAAGTGGATGAGTTTTGCGGTCCCGGGTTGAAGAAATTCTTCCAGCGTATCAGTGAAAAGGCCGATCTGAAATACGGCCTGCCGCCGGTATTCCACATTGGTTCCTGTGTCGACAATTCCCGGGCGGCCGAACTTTTAATGCTGATGGCCGAAGATCTCGGTGTGGATACTCCCAAAGTGCCCTTTGTCGCCTCGGCCCCGGAGGCTATGAGCGGTAAGGCTACCAGTATTGGTACATGGGCTGTAACCATCGGCCTGCCCACTCATGTGGGAACCATGCCGCCGGTAGAGGGTTCCGACCTGATTTACAGTATTTTGACGCAGATTGCCAGCGATGTATTTGGGGGTTACTTTATCCTGGAACCCGATATCGAGGTGGCCATACAAAAGCTGCTCAATGCCCTGGAGTACCGTACCTGGAAGTTGGGTGTGCATCGTAAAGTAGCAGAAGACTTTGAAACCGCTCTCTGTCAAAACTGGTAAACCTGGGGCGGAGGAGGGAAAATGATGGCCGAAGCCATTAATTTTGACCAGATATTTGAAGGGGCTGTTGAACCGGGGAAAGAGCCGAAGAGACTTTTTAAAGAAGCCTACGAAGGGGCCATTACCGCTGTAAGTTATGCTGAGATTTTGCTTAACCAGGCTATTCGCCGGTATGGCAAGGATCATCCCGTTGGTTATCCCGACACCGCTTATTACCTGCCGGTCATTCGCTGCTTAAGCGGCGAGGAGATCAAGACCCTGGGCGACTGCGTACCGGTATTGAACCGTGTCCGGGCAGCCGTGAAGGAAGAGAAAACCTTTGCCAATGCCCGCCATTGGGGGGAAGCCACCTGGTACGCGGCAGACATTATCGAGGCTATTCGCTACCTCCAGTATAGCCCGGAGAACCCCCTGCACGTTCCACCCTGGACCGGTTTTATCGGCGACCCGGTGGTACGCCAGTACGGCACCAAGATGGTGGACTGGACCATCCC
>NZ_JAUSUX010000049.1 GCF_030813795.1 Desulfofundulus luciae
AAGGCCGCTGCCTTGAAGCTAATGTTTTTGAGCGGTGAGGTCTCATAACGGGAAAAAATTTTTGTGGAGATACCTACTGGATCTTGACACGGACCTCCCCTTGCACACCCTTCCAAATCTACCGTTTTTACGGTATAATGAAGAAAAATCTCGAGTCAGGGGGATACATGGCCATTGCTGTCGGCAAACCTTACCCGCCAGGAATGGATGCTGCTGGTCATCCTCTTTATTACGGAATTTGCCAGGGGGGCCTTTTTCCTTTCCTTCCTTCCCATATATGCCGTTAAGCACCTGGGCCTGTCCATAACTGCGGCCGGTTTTGCGGTTTCTGCCCATTATTTTACTGAAACTGCCTCCAAAACTGCCGCCGGCTGGCATTTCGACCGTACGGGCAGGCCGGTGTTGCTGATTGGTTTAATTACCGGCCTGGCGTCCTTGATGGCTATGAAACTGTGGCCTTTGCCCGTTATTCTAATAGGTGCCTCAGCCCTTTTTGGCCTGGGCATGTCCCCTGTCTGGCTGGGAGTAATGAGTGAGGTGGCCCCGGTTGAGATGCCCGGCCGGGCCAACCGCATTGGCCTGGTTTTTGCCGCATGGCTGGCTGGGGCCGGGGCCGGGCTGGTTGCCGTAAATTTCATCCTGCGCAGGGGGGTTGAGCCGGCCTTTTCCCTGATCATCATCCTGTGGCTGGTTTCCGTACTTCTTACTCTGTTTATTTTACCTTTCAGGGGTCGCCGCGAAAAACAAACCAGGGAGGGTATTTTTCCTTCCCTTGCCCACCTGGCAACCAATCCGGCAGTAATGCGTATCTTAATCCCGGGAATGTTTTTGCAAACCTTTTGCGCAGGCCTTTTATTACCTGTATTGCCCCTTTTTGCCCAAAACCAGTTGGGCTTAAGTTACAACCAGTATGGTCTTTTGCTCCTGGCAGGTGGAGGAGCCGCCGTGCTTGGCCTCCTCCCGATGGGGATGGTAATGGGCCGCGTGACCTTGAACAGTCTTTTAGCCGCCGGGTTTGGGTTAAGCGCCCTTTGTTTGGGTTTGTTTACCGCCAGCCATGGCCCCCATAGTGCCTTTCCCCTGGCTATCTTGCTGGGTCTTTCCTATGCCGTGATCCTGCCGGCCTGGAACACCTTGCTGGCCAGGGTTATCCCCCCGGAGCGACAGGCCACGGGGTGGGGTATTTTTGCTACCGTTGAGGGTTTAGGAGCAGCTATTGGCCCGGCCGTGGGTAGCCTGGTGGCCCGGAATGCAGGTATCACGGCCCCTATCATGCTGGCGACGCTGCTCCTGCTAACCGTAGCTCTCTTTTATACTTTTTACCCGCTGGAAAAATTTCTTGTTAAATAACAATTATTGTTTTCTGGAGACTATCATAAGCTGGAGAGAAGGGTATGACGCAAGCCCTGTTCAAAATACTCACCTTTTTCCTGGGGTTATACGCCCTCTTGCCCACTGCCCTGGCGCGCCTATGCCATATCGGAGTCATCTGGCAGGGACCCCAGGGCGGCAGGCGGGTAGCCATTACCTTTGATGACGGCCCCGATCCGGTCTATACACCCCAGGTTTTAGACATCTTAAAGCAATACAAGCTACGGGCATGTTTCTTTGTGCTCGGGCACAAGGCCAAAGCCCACCCGGAATTGATCACCAGAATGATTGCCGAAGGACACGAAGTGGCCAGCCATGGCTTCCGCCATCATTTTCCCTGGTTTTTAGGACCCCGGGCTATGATCAGGGAGGTAAGGGAAGCCAGCCGGGTAATCGCGGAAATTACCGGCCGACCGCCGCGCCTGTACCGGCCGCCCTGGGGTTTATTTAACCTTTTCTCACTGCTCCACAGTTACCTGTTTGGCCAGCGGGTGGTATTATGGTCCTTTATGAGCTGGGACTGGGGACGCCGGTGCACCCCCGAATCCATAACCCGCCAGGTTCTTTCCCGGGTACGGGACGGTTCGATCCTGGTTTTCCACGACAGCGATGACACTCCGGGAGCAACCCCGGGGGCACCAGCAAAAATGCTGGCGGCTCTCCCCTTAATTATCGAAGGGCTGCAACAGCGGGGTCTATCCATCGCACCGCTAGCCGAACTGTATTTGCCCGAGGAAAATTTTTGGAGCCGCCTGGGGCAAAGGATGGACTCCTTTCTTATACGCTTACTCGGGATAAAGGAGCTCTACCTTGACGGTCACCCTACCCTTTTTCGCCTCAGGACGCGGCGTTATCGCGGCAGGCCCCTGGCCCTGTCTGATGGGACTCTTTTACGGCCCCGAGATCCCATTGCCGAACTTCATCTGAATAATGAAATGCTCAAAGAAATCACCCGGACCGGGAAAAGCCCGGAACGGATTGCCCTGCTTACTTTAAAAGAAGTAAAGCGTTCTCTCCCCGCCCTTGCCCGGTGGGTCCAAAGTACACCCCAGGGAAAAAATATCCGGGCGGTGGTTGGATTAACGATGCTTTACCGGGGAACAGAACGCCTGGGTTTTACCGTCAGCGAGCCTCCGGCCATCATTAAAGGCCTGGCCGGCTGGTATCAGGGCTTGCTCCTGAGCCTCTATCACTCCGAGGGACGGTTACGCCTGCACCGGCATAAGGAAAAGCTTTCTCCAAAAATCGTGGCTATGGGGAGGGAAGAACTGCTCCGCCGTTATTTACGGGTAACAGAAAATGATCCCGGCCAGTGGCAACATTTGACGGGGTAATATGGTGGCCGTACCCACAAAACCACCCCAGAACGAGTCCAGCTATCTTCTTTTTTATTTAAAGGTTCCTAAAGCTCCTAATACGAAATAAAAGAAATAACCGCGGCAGGATTTGCTTGCTCAAAAGAGAATTTTTTAAATACTAAACTGGCACGCTCATTACGCTTTTCGTCCCTTACTATTGCCCCGGGCTGCACAAGGAGGTAAACATAATGAACCTGGCCTTGAGGTTGGCCGAAGTCGGTCGGCTATCCCCCGATCACGAAGCCCTGGTTTTTCATGATCAACGCATACCCTACGCAACCCTCAACTACTGGATTAACCGTTTAGCCAACGGCTTAAAGAAGTTAGGGCTGGCACCGGGTGAACGGGTACTCATAGCACTGGAAAATTGCCCCGAATTCGTGGTTTCCTTTTACGCAGTTATGCGAGCAAGGGGCATTGCCGTTCCCATTGATCCCCTTTATACCATTCATGAAGTAGCTGTTATTGCCCGGGACGCTTCCCCCGCCCTTATCATTTGTAACTCCGCAAATATCTCCATGTTTACCGAACTCGCCAGGGAACTCCCTATTCCCCGGGGCTTCATTGTTACAAACGCTACAAAAACTGTTCCAAATGCATATTGCTATGAGGAATTGCTGGTATCATTTCCCGCCAACGATCCTGCCCGGCGCGGGGAAAGGGACGACGTAGCGGAAATACTTTACACTCCCGGCAATACCGGTAAGCCCAAGGGAGTGATGTTAACCCACAGCAACCTTTACAGCAATGCGTCCACCTTTGCCCGCTTCTGTGGGCTTACTCCCCAGGACCGGGCCTTGCTGGTAGCGCCGGCCTACCACTCGGCGGCCCAGACTTGTGTATTGCATGCTTCCCTGGTCGCCGGGGCCAGGGTGGTCATCCATGAAAAATGGCCTGGAGCCCGTGCGGTCTTACAAACCATCCAGGATGAAAAGATCACCTTTTTCTTTGGCCCGCCCACCATGTATGTATTGCTGATGGAAGACCCGCAGGCCGAAAATTTTGATCTCAGCTCCTGGAAAATCGCCTTTTGCGGAGGCGCTCACCTGCCCGTGCAGGTTTTCCATGCCTTTGAGAAAAAGTTTGGCCTGCAGATTACGGAGGGTTACGGCCTTACCGAAACTTCCCCGGTGGTGTGCTGCAATCCCGTCTTTGGGATCAAAAAACCGGGTTCCGTCGGCCCCCCCATTCCGGGCGTGGAGGTAAAAATTGTTGATTATGAGGATCAACCCCTGCCTGCCGGCCAGGTGGGAGAAATCGTGGTCCGGGGACCAAACGTAATGAAGGGGTATTTTAACCAGGAAGATGAAACCCAAAAGGTACTGCGCAACGGCTGGCTGCATACGGGGGACCTGGGTTATATGGATGAAGACGGCTATGTGTTCATCGTCGGCCGCAAAAAGAATGTAATCATCCGTGGAGGACTAAACATCGATCCCCGGGAGGTCGAAGATGTTCTCTACCTGCATCCCCAGGTTTTCGACGCCGTGGTGGTGGGTGTCCCAGATCCGGTGATGGGAGAAGAAGTGATGGCCCTGGTCATGCCCCGGGGCCACGAAAGACTTGACATCGCGGAATTGGAGGCCTTCTGTGCCCAGAGGCTGGCCCCTTACAAGGTGCCCCGTAAAATACAGTTTATCGAAAGCCTGCCCAAAACAACTTCCGGAAAACTTTTAAGGAAAGAAGTAAAAAGGATGCTAGAGCATATGTATCGAGCAGGAGGGGGCGGCTAGCCCCCGTCCTCTCACACCACCGGACATGCGGGTCCGCATCCGGCGGTTCACCAAGCTTGACGAAGATAAGAATAGCGTTCGGTTAAGCT
>NZ_JAUSUX010000050.1 GCF_030813795.1 Desulfofundulus luciae
ACAGTATCATTTTGTCTACCACGGCTTCCAGGGTGGATCAGTTTGACAATATCACAGGGGCTAAAAATGGATCAGTTTTATAGTAGCAAATACACTTGAAGCCCGCATCTGACCTGGCCTACTACAAGCGCTACACCGTCACCATCCCTGCGGGTGCGGTCAAGGACGCGGCGGGTAACGAACTGGCTCAGGCCTGCGTGTTCAGCTTCACCACCGCCGCCCAGGCGGGATCGAAGGTAGAGATAAGCGTGCCTTCTGACGGCAGGCTGGACAACTTCACCGTGCCGCCGGGAGCCTCCAGCGCGGTCCTGAACCAGGGCGGCGCCCAACTGGAGATCCCGCAGGGCGCCTTTAACAGCGCAGCCACGATCACCTTCAAGCCCGTGGACAAGACGGGGCTTCCCGGGGCCAGCGCCATCGGTCAGGTCTTTGAAATCAAGATCGAGAACGTGACCCTGGCGCAGCCGGTCATCTTGCGGTTGCCCGCGCCAGCCGGCGAGCGGGTGCGGGTGTTCAAGCTGGTGGGCGACCGCTGGGTTAACCTTGGCGGTAAAATGAGCAGCGGGGGCGGGTATGTGGAAGTCAGCCAGACCTCCTTCAGCACCTTCACCGCGGCCAACGCCCCAGCGCCTCCCACGGCCAATCCGGCACCCGGTAGTTACACGGGTAGCGTGCAGGTGACCCTGGCGGCGGAATCCGGCGCCACCATCCTTTACGGGCTGAACGCCGCTCCGCAGACCACCTACACGGCGCCAATCACGCTGACGTCAACCACTACCGTTCGCGCCGTGGCCGTGAAGGACGCCCTCACCAGTGATGAGGCGAGCTTTGCTTACACTGTAACTGCCTCCTCCGGCGGTGGTGGCGGAGGAGGCGGTGGCGGCGGCGGAGGCGACGGTGGCGGCGGCACAGTGATGCCGTACGTGTCCACCACCGACCCCGCTGATAAGGCCACCGGTGTACCCGTGGACAAAGAAATAAAGATTTTGTTCAACGAGATCGTCAGCGAAGGCAATGATTTTGCAAAAATCACTTTAAAGGATGCCGCCGGCAAGGTTGTGGAAGTGACCGCACGCATTGACGGGAGTGCCCTCTACATCAAGCCGAAGGCGGCGCTTGACTACGGCGCGATCTATACCTTGGTCATCCCCGCCGGTGCGGTGAAGGATAGCGAGGGCTACGGCTTGTCCAGCGACTACACCTTCACCTTCACCACCGTTGCGGAGCAACCCAAGCCGCCCGCGGAGCAGCCCAAGCCTGAGTTCAAGGACATGGCCGGCCACTGGGCGGAGGCCACCGTGGTCAAGCTGGCCGGCATGGGCGTGATCGGCGGTTATGAGGACGGTACCTTCAGGCCCAACAACAAGATCACCCGGGCCGAGATTACCTCGATTCTGGTGCGGGCCTTGAAGTTGCAGCCGGTGGATGAATCTACCCTCAAGTTTGTTGACAGCAATACCATACCCGCCTGGGCCCGCGGCGCAGTGGCTGCGGCGATTAAGGAGGGTTTGGTGAGGGGCTATCCCGTGCAGGGCGGCGTGGCGTTCAAAGCCACCAGCCCCGTTACCAGGGCCGAGCTGGCCGCCATCTTAAGCCGGGTGCTTGAAGACAGGCTGGGTAAAATAACCGGCCAACCGGTGCAATTTGCCGATGCGGCAGAAATCCCGGCCTGGGCGAAGGACGCGGTGAATACCGCAGCCGCAGCCGGGGTGGTAGGCGGTTATCAGGACGGCACCTTCCGGGCCCAGAACAATGTTACCAGGGCTGAGGCCGCGTCCATGATCCTTCGCCTGCTGGAAAAAATAGAATAAAACCGTTTCTTACCGGAGGCGCTCAACTCTGGGCGCCTCCGTGACATTTTTGCAAATATATTGCATTTGGTGATTGCAATTAAACACGGATTGTGATAAGATTTTGGCGGCAGCTAAATGCAACTTTTACAAATTTTAAGGGGGGATTTTGTGCGCGGTAAGACGGTATTGGTGGTGATGCTGGCCCTGCTGTTTGTCCTGGCCGCGGCTGGCGTTGCGGCGGCCCAAAACGCCGGGGAAATTCCGCCCCTTCCCGCGGCCTACTACGGTTCCGTGAATAACACGGCCGGCCAGCCGGTGGAGTCGGGCACGGTGGAGGCCTACATCGGCGGAAAGAAGTGCGGTCAAATTGATATTTCCCGCGGCCTGTACGGCGGCCCGGGAGGTTTCGACCCCAAACTGGTGGTAGCCGGTACGGCTGATGATCAGGGGCGGCCGGTGGACTTTATGGTGGTCGTCAACGGCACCGCATATATGGCTCACGCCAGCCCTGCAGTTACGTGGACCAGCGGCGATGTCCGCCAGGTGAACCTGACGGTCGATCTGAATGCCGGCAGCGGGTCGGGTAGTTTGGGAAGCTCAGGAGGGACCAGCAGCTCCAGCGGGACCGGCGGGTCCAGTGGTTCGGGCGGGTCCGGTGATTCCGGTGGTAGTAGCTCAAGCGATACCATTGCCCCGGCCTTACTCAGTTCAAATCCGGGCAGTGGGGCCGCCGGAGTGGCCGTTGATGAGACGTTCACTTTAACTTTTGATGAGGATTTGGCTGCAGATAGTGTTCAGGCAGAATTCATTGTTCAAGCCACAAAGCAGGCTGTAGCCGCAAGTGCATCTGTCGACGGCAGGGTTTTAAAAGTGAAGCCTTCTGCAGCGCTTGCTTACGACACCGGGTACACTTTGCAGGTGACCGTGAAAGACCGGGCCGGTAATAAAAAGGAAGTGGCCGTTGATTTCCGGACTGCAGCGAAGCCTGCAGCGGGTACCGGTTCCAGTAGCGGACCCGGTGGAGGAACAGTTGGCACTCAGCCGGCTGACGGGCAAAAGCCTTCTATAACTGCAGAGTTCAAGGACATGCAGGGCCACTGGGCCGCTGAAACGGTCTCTAAGCTGGCCGGTATGGGTGTGATCGGCGGCTATGAGGACGGCACGTTCCGGCCCAACAACAAGATCACCCGGGCGGAAATCGCCTCCATCCTGGCACGGGCGTTGAAGCTGCAGCCGGTGGATGAGACCGCCCTGAACTATGCCGACAAAAACGCCATCCCGGCCTGGGCGCGCGGCGCCGTTGCCGCCGCGGCTGAGGAAGGCATTTTGAAGGGCTATCCCGTACAGGGCGGTGTGGCCTTTAAGGCCGGTAATCCGGTCACCCGGGTCGAACTGGCGGCCATCTTGAGCCGGGTGCTGGAGGCCCGGCAGGGCGCGGTAACCGGTCAGGCGGCGAAATTTACCGATGCAGCCGCGATCCCGGCCTGGGCGAAGAACGCGGTGAATACCGCTGCCGCGTCGGGTATTGTGGGGGGATACCCGGATGGCAGCTTCAAGCCGGGCAGCAGTGTCACGCGGGCGGAAGCCAGTGCCATGATCCTGCGGCTTTTGGAAAAGCTGAACGGGTAATCCTGCAGGGCCTTCGGGAGATGTAAAATCTCCCGGGGGCCTTTTTGATAGATGGTGCCAGGCACTTAACTTATTAACGTATTGGGCGTGGGCCTTCCCCGGTAGCTACGTCAGCGGGGGGATTTACTTTTCAAGCAGGCCACCCCGGCATCCCGACGTACCAGATCCCCGTTCCGTGTGGTATAATTCAGGAAAGGAGATAAGCTAATTTTTTAGAGGCTGGTGGGGATCTTACGAGTTATCCAGAAGAGGGTGAATGAACGTAAATGCCCAGGATAGACATACCAATAAAGTGGCTGTTCCAGCGCCGGCCTGCCGACTGGGCCAGATACGTGCAACCGGGCAGCAGGGAAGAATGGGTAAGGCCCTATAAAACGGAGTACACCCCCAGAAAGGAATCCCGGCTGGATAACGTACTGGAAATAGATGACCCCAGCAGCCCGTACCTGCTTCACTTCGAGCCTATGGGCTACCGCGACGAGGCGCTGCCGGCCCGCATGCTGCGCTACCGCAGCGACATATGGGAGGCCACGCTGGCTGGCGGAAGGAGCACCCCGTCCATACGCCAGGTGGTGATGTTTTTCTACAAGGAAGACGACAATGGGCTGCACCGGTTAAGTGACCGGTGGGATACGGGAGGGCTGGAATATTCCTATACGGTGATCCGGGTGTGGGAAGAGCGCAGGCAACCGGTGATAACCGCCAAACTGGTGGGGCTTTACCCCCTGCTGCCGTTGATGAAAGGCGAGGATGCAAAGGAAAGCCTCGAGCAGGCACTGAAGAAATGTATAGACACCGTGCAGGAAATAGAGGACGGATCGCTGCGGCAGGACCTGCTGGCGGCCATGGCGATACTGGCCGGCGGTAAGTACCCGCCTGAGCTAGTACTATCGATGATAAGGAGGGAAATGGTCATGGAATCACCGATTTTCCAGGAGTGGGTCAGGGAAGAGCGCGCCGAGGCAGAGGCCAGGGGCGAGGCCAGGGGTAAGGTTGAAGCAAAACAGGACGCCATCTGCAAATACCTCAGGAGGAGGTTCGGCGATGCATCTGCCGGCCTGCAGGAGAAAGTCCGGGAGATGACCAGCCT
>NZ_JAUSUX010000051.1 GCF_030813795.1 Desulfofundulus luciae
ACCTTCCAGTATGGCAGAAAAAGTTGGTAATGGAAAGTCTAGCTGACTCGATTTTCATTCGTGGGTTGTGATAAAAATTATCATGGAAGTTTAGGTAGCAATCATCCTATCAAAGAACTCCGGTTACAGTGAGTGCTGGGGGGCCAAACTAGTGCTCGGCTCAAGTCGCTCGCTAACGAACCAAAACAGGGGTTTTAAAAAACTGGGGATACTTCAGCTAAAATGCGGTGAAGCCAGAGATACGGCGCGGGCCACACTGACCATGCAGTGTGGCCCGCGGTGCTACCAGAGCGGCATTTACTTGATTTCCACCGTTGCGCCCTGCTCTTCCAGCTTCGCTTTGATGGACTCGGCCTCTTCCTTGCTGACCTTTTCCTTAATGGGCTTGGGAACATTATCCACCACTTCCTTGGCTTCTTTCAAGCCCAGGCCGGTGATTTCCCGCACCACCTTGATTACGTTGATCTTCTTGTCGCCCACGGCGGTCAGAATGACGTCAAATTCAGTTTGTTCTTCCTCGGCTGCCGGGGCGGCTGCAGGACCCGCAGCTACCGGAGCGGCGGCCACGGCCACAGGAGCGGCGGCGCTTACGCCAAACTCCTCTTCAAATTTTTTCACCAGCTCGGCCAGTTCTAATACGGTCAGGCCTTTTACGGCTTCCAGAATTTCGTTTACCTTGGACATTATTTTTACCTCCTCAGATCATGGTTTTAGGTTCAGGCAATTTTCTCAGGTAGTTGCTTCTCCGGCCTTTTGTTTACGGATGGCTTCCAGCACATAGACCAGGTTGCGCAAAAGACCCTGCAATGCGCCGGCGAAACCGTACAGGGGAGCCTGAATGCTACCCGCCACCTTGGCCAGCAGGACCTCCCGGGAGGGCAGGTCGGCCAGGCGGCGAACACCTTCCACATCGATAACCTTGCCTTCCAGTATGCCGGCCTTTATTTCCAGTTGTTTGAATTCCCGGGCCAGCTCGGCAAGAACCTTGGCCGGGGCCACGGGGTCCTCGTAACCAAAGGCAATGGCCGTGGGCCCCTCCAGATAAGGATCTAATCCCTCTAAACCCACCTTGTTGGCTGCCAGGCGGGTCAGGGTATTTTTAGCCACCTTTAGCTCACTGCCCGACTCCCTGAGACGCCGGCGCACTTTGGTCATGGATGCGACATCAAGGCCGCGAAAGTTGGTCAGAACGGCTGCTTTGCTGGTCCGAAACTTCTCCGTTAATTCCGCCAGTATGGCCTGTTTTTCTTCCCTGGTAGGCATAAACCAGTTGCACCTCCTTTCAGCGGGTTGAAAAAACTAAAGGGCAGGCACCTGTAGCACAAAAAGACACAGGGCCTGCCCTGATAAACAAACGGCAGGTAGCTGAACCCCGGCCTCGGTTGGCGGCAAATGCCATTAAGTACAGGACACCAACTGTCTACAGCTAGGTATGGTTATGAAGTTTTTAAGTAAATGTTCAGTGAACTGCTTTGGACAACGCGGCACCTTACGTATATGGTAGCACTTTTACTGAATCATTTACGTTTTTGATGTTGTGTGCGTGAAAGCCGCTTGGGCGCAGCGTTGTCCTCAGGCGGTAACCTTCAGGTGGTTCACCTTTACTCCCGGCCCCATGGTGGAGGAAACAGTGATGCCCTTGATGTACTGGCCTTTTACGGCGGCCGGCCGGACCCGGATCAACTGCTCCATCAAGGTGCGCAGGTTTTCGGTCAGCTTTTCCACATCAAAGGATACTTTGCCGATGGGAGCGTGAATAATACCGGCCTTATCTACCCGGTATTCAATCTTACCTGCTTTCACTTCTTTAACCGCCTGGGCAACATCAAAGGTGACCGTACCCGTTTTGGGGTTGGGCATCAGGCCCCGGGGGCCCAGAATCCGGCCCAGGCGACCGACCAGGCTCATCATGTCGGGGGTGGCAACGGCCACGTCAAAACCCAGCCATCCCTCTTGCTGGATCTTGGCCACCATATCCTCGGCCCCAACGAAATCCGCACCGGCTTCCTCGGCCTCCCTGGCCTTTTCCCCCTTGGCAAAGACCAGCACGGTCCGGGTCTTACCGGTGCCATGGGGGAGGACTACGGCGCCCCTCACCTGCTGGTCGGCATGCCGGGGGTCTACGCCCAGCTTTACGGCCACTTCCACCGTCTCGTCAAACCTGGCGGAAGCCATCTCTTTAACCAGAGCCAGGGCTTCGGCGGGATCGTAGAGCTTGGACCGATCCACCTTCTTGGCTGCTTCTATATATTTCTTACCATGTCGAGCCATTTTTAACCTTTCCTCCTTTGTGGTACCAGCGGATTAAATCCTCCCACTAACAGCACGGGCCTAGCCTTCCACTACTTCGATGCCCATGCTCCTGGCCGTCCCCTTAATCATGCGGATGGCAGCCTCGATATCATTGGCGTTGAGATCCTGCATCTTTGTTTCGGCAATTTCCCGCACCTTGGACAGGGGAATCCTGGCTACCTTTTTCCGGTTGGGTTCACCGGAGGCAGTTTCAATACCGCAGGCCTTCTTCAGCAGTACCGCCGCCGGCGGCGTCTTACAGATAAAGGTGAAGCTGCGATCCTCAAAAACGGTTATTTCCACCGGAATGATTAGACCGGCCTGAGCAGCCGTACGTTCGTTAAATTCCTTAACGAAGGCCATAATATTCACCCCGTGTTGACCCAGGGCCGGACCAACCGGGGGTGCAGGGGTGGCTTTTCCTGCCGGGACTTGCAGCTTGATCACCGCTGCTACTCTTTTCGCCATGCTACGAACACCTCCTCGACGTCGCTATATCTTTTCCACCTGGGAGAAATCCAATTCTATCGGGGTTTCCCGGCCAAACATGGAAATCATTACTTTGAGCTTTCCCTTATCCGGATCTATTTCTTCTATCATACCTTCAAAATTCTCAAAGGGACCGGAAGTAACCCGCACGCGCTCCTTCACGTTCAGGTCCAGCCGCGGGCGCGGGGTATCGGTCAAAGTCTTGCCGATTATCTGCATGGCCTCTTCGTCGGTGAGGGGAATGGGCCTGGAGCCCGAACCGACAAAGCCGGTCACGCCGGGGGTATTGCGCACCACATACCAGGAATCGTCGGTCATGATCATTTCCACCAGCACATAACCGGGGTAGATCTTTTTCTTGACGATTTTTTTCTTGCCGTCTTTTATCTCTACCTCGTCCTCCATGGGGACGAGGATCCGGAAGATTTTCTCCTCCATGTTCATGGATTCGATCCGCTTTTCCAGGTTGGCCTTTACCTTGTTCTCATACCCGGAATAGGTATGAATAACGTACCAGTGTTTTTCACCCTTTTCACCCATAAATACAAGGGACCTCAAGAAAACTTAAGGCCCCCCACCCCCTTGGCACTTATTTAATGATAAACTGCAGCAGCCGGCTTAAAAGCGAATCGAAAATCCAGATCAGGATGCCAACGATGGTGACGGCCACCAGCACCACACCAGTGTAAGTAACAACCTCCCGCCGGTTAGGCCAGTGAACCTTTTTCAGTTCGCTGTAAACCCCGCGGAAATATTTACTGACCTGCTCCAGGCGGTTCACTTTTTCCTTTTTCACCACTGGCCTTTTTTCGGCCTTTTTTAATGCCCTGACCCCGTCGCGAACCGCCACTTCGTTTCGCGAACCGTCCCTTTTAATCAGTCCTCTCAACGGTGCCATGTTAGCCACACATCCTTAAAACTCTAATCGCAAGCCTGTCGCGGCGGGAAAACACTAACGGGTTTCTTTGTGGAGGGTATGGGTGTGACAGTACTTGCAGTACTTTTTCAATTCGATCCGGTTGGGATCATTTTTCTTGTTCTTTGTGGTGGTGTAGTTCCGGCGTTTGCATTCCGTGCAGGCCAGAGTAACATTAACCCGCATCCTGGCCACCTCCTAAAACTAAAAAGCACTTGCAAAAAACTCCCTGGAATTAGCCTTATCCACTGTAACATAATTCCCCGGTGATGTCAATAGTGACTCCTTTAAACAACAAGTGTAACCATAGCCTTCCACAAGTAAACCTATAAGCAATGAAGAAGGAATTGACAAGCAATTCCTTCTTCACCGGCTCCTCCATTCGCTGCTGCTGACTACTCGATAATCTGGGTGACCACGCCGGCTCCGACGGTACGGCCACCTTCCCGGATGGCGAAGCGCAGCCCTTCTTCAATGGCAATGGGGGTGA
>NZ_JAUSUX010000052.1 GCF_030813795.1 Desulfofundulus luciae
GGCCTGGTTTGTTGTTGCCTTTTTACGACTTAACCCCAAAAATTTTTTCCAATTTCCCTTCAAAAAGTACTTGACTTTTTACCGCTGCGCTTAAGGTTCAATATCCCGGGCGTTGTATAGCTTTTGTAGTTCCTCTTTATCCATCTTCATCAGCCTGTCCAGTTCTTCATCAAACTTCCCGGCCTTGATTTCTTCTACCCGTTTGGCCAAGTGTTGGGCCGGTGGGGCAATATGGCGACCATAGAGCCGGCGAGCCAGAATGGCCACATTATATTGTACGATTTCAGCGGGACAGCGGGAAGCACATAGACCGCACATAATGCAGTCGAAGGATAAGTTGGCCACTTTGGTGATGTCTCCCCGCTGGGCTGCGGCTATATAGTCCATTACCTTTAATTCCTGGGGACAGATCTTGGTACACTGGTTACAGCCGAGACAGCGGGTTGTTTCTGGATAGTACCGCAGCAATGTGGCCAGGGTGGGAGTGAGTTCGTCCAGGTTATAGGTGGCTTTATTGGCCGGGTAAAAGGGGATCTGGGTCAAATACATGTTGTCTTCCACCATGGTTTGACAGGCGAGGCCCACTTTTAGCCTGAAATCTCCCGGCTTGCGGTATACCGTACCGCAGGCACCGCAAAAACCTCCCCGGCAGCCGCAGCCCCGAATAAAACGGTAGCCCGCGTATTCCATGGCTTTCATAATCGTCAGGCCATAGGGCACCTTATAATGTTTACCCATAATGTATATGTTTACCATTTCTCTTTCTTCAGCCATAAATCTTTCCTCCTTCAAGGCAGATCTACGCTCCAACCAGTAAAGGTCTGGGATCTACATAGTGTTGATCCAGCCCGAGGCTTTCCTGGGAAAGTTCCAGAGCTAACCCTAAAAGCTGGGTAAAATACAAAACGGGGATTTTTTGAAAACCGGCGTTCTTCTGGAGGATTTTTTCCTGCGACCAGTCCAGGTTAAACTGGCAAAGGGGGCAACTGGTGATGATTGCTTCCGCTCCCTTGGCAGTGGCTGAGTTCAGTATTTCCTCCACCTTTTTCATTACCAAAGCGTTATCATGCAGTATTTGATACGAACCACAACAGGTTGTTTTATAGGGATATTCTACCACCTCCGCGCCTATGGCACTAACTAGCTCTTCCATGATGGTGGGGTTTTCCGGATCGTCGAAATTCATTTCCGAAGCCGGCCGGACAAGCATGCAACCATAATAACAGGCAACTTTAAGCCCCTTTAGGCTTCTTGTTGCCCTGTCCCTGATTGCATCAAGCCCAATATTTTCCTTATAGATTTCCAGCGGGTGGACGGGTTCAATTTCTCCGGTGTAATTTTCTTCTAAGTAATCATTTAATTTTTTTCTGGCTTCAAGATTGTTTTTTATTATATAATTGACCCTTTTTAGTACGTGATAGCAGAAGGAGCAAACCGTAACAAGCTTGCCCCTCCCTTCTTTGGCCGCATTGGCTAAAATGCGTGCTGCTGCGACCATGCCAATGTAATTGTCCTGGGCCAGGGGAAATACCGTGCCGCAGCAGGTCCATTGAGGCAGTTCAGTTAATTCGATGCCTAAAGCGGCCAGGGAGCCCCGGGTAGAATCATCCAGACCCTTTGCCTTGCTGTGCAGGGTGCATCCTGGAAAGTATGGCATCCTCATCCTTTTGTCCCCCTTTTTACGCGCTTAGCTTGCGAAAACCACTGGTTAAGGCCATCTGTGGAACTTCAGTGAGCAATTCTAACGGGATTTTTTCGGCAACCAGTACTTCCCTGCCCTGGCGCAGGTTAATTACCCGCAGGGCTTCCATTAACCGGGCAATGTCTATGCCCCGGGGGCAGCGGGCGGTGCAAATTAAACAAGTGCTGCACACCCAGATGGACTTTAAATTTAATGCATTTGTGTTTCCCAGTTGAATCATGCGCATGACCTGGCGCGGTGGAAAGTCCATAACCTCTCTACCCGTACAACTTGCGCTGCAGGTTCCACATTGCATGCAAAGATTGGCATTTTGCCCGCTTATTTCTTTGATACGCTCAATCAAATCCCGGCTTGTTTTACTTGATAGATCCATAGCCATTTTGCATCTTACTCCTTTAAAGCAAATTCTTTTTTATCCACCTTTACTGCTTCCTGGACCTTCCCCTTCCCTCCCACTCTTTCCGAACGGTATCATTGCTAGGAATTGCCTCTTTCCTGTCCTGCTTCTCCTGGGGTTACAAGCAAATTCCTTGCTAGCTGACCTGTTATTTGTTCTGTGGGACTTCCGGGGATTAATATAATTGTTCTTGATAATTACAGTAATTCAGCATTATAGCTACAATTCCTGCCCAAAAATAAAAAAAATTAAAATTATCTACACCTTATAACTTTTATAAATTAACAATAGTTATTAGAAAAAGCTTCGCATAGCTAAGACTCTGGTTTTGAGTAACATCTGGAATAATGAAGTAACGGTATAATCCTGACCCGGGATTTGTATTATTTTGTGCAAAAGAGGACCTTTGCTTTATTCCCTAACAGGAGCGATTCGTGGCACACCCAGTCTGTCCAGGTGGGTCACCACTGGAACGGGCGCTAACCCGCCCTTGACTACTAGCATTCCATCAACCAGGACTAACGGCGATTCCCCGGGAGCCAAATTGCCGTCAAACCGGTATGTCAGCACCACGCTGCTACCATACAGTCGCTCCAGCACGCCCTCTAAAAACCGGTATTGAAAAGAGAGATCGCGTTCACCAAACGCGCATCTTTCCGGTACTCAACCCGGGCGCCCCCCTTCGTTAGCCGGAACATTTCCAAAAATTTCCACTATAACAGGCATACAATAACCCTCCCTACCAAATTTGGGATGGTTAGAATTGTGTGTACGTGTACGCTCGAGTTATGCTCACCGTGGAAGATGGTAAAGTAATAATCAATGTACATTATTGGGTGATGAATTCAAAAAACTGGATCATCTGATCACCTTTATTTGAGAGAAATTCTTCTATCTGGGATGAAGTTAGACTCCTAATTTCTTCCGGGTTTTCTTTATCGGCCATACTGAACATGACCCTTTTAATCTTTCCCAATTCTATAGCTACCGTAATCACAATATTTTCCCGTTCATTAAAATCTATGCCGAATTCAAACTCATCAAGATCCCCCGGTGGTTCTGGCAAATAAGTGCAAGTAATGCCAAAGCAATTTATCCTGTCCGTGTCTTTTAAATTTTCCAGGTTAATTTCTTTACCCATATATTTACGAAATCGCTCCATAGGCTTTTCCTCCTTAAATTTTATCAGCGGGGGATAAACATTGGCGGTAGCAGTGATATAACCTGCCCCGCACGCGCCCGGCCCCGAGGTAAACGACTACATCCAGGATTCCTTTCAAGATATTGTACAAAAAGTACAAAAGGCCTGCAGCGACCAAATCCTGCAAGCCTACATACTGCTGTACTTGGTGCGGCAGAAGGGACTTGAACCCCCACGGGCGTACGCCCACAAGAACCTGAATCTTGCGCGTCTGCCAATTCCGCCACTGCCGCACGTCTTACTGGCAAGTGCTATTATAACATATTCCGGGGTACCTGACAAGGGGATAATTTTCATTCACCTAGAAAGGTAACATTTTTTGTTCACGTTGTTCATCTCTTGGCCCTTTAAGCAATTAATAATGTAACGAGAAACATTGGCAACTGTCAAGCTTTTTAAAGTTAAAGTCCGTGTCAAGATCCAGTAGGTATCTCCACAAAAATTTTTTCCCGTTATGAGACCTCACCGCTCAAAAACATTAGCTTCAAGGCAGCGGCCTT
>NZ_JAUSUX010000053.1 GCF_030813795.1 Desulfofundulus luciae
TGGGCCTGGTTTGTTGTTGCCTTTTTACGACTTAACCCCAAAAATTTTTTCCAATTTCCCTTCAAAAAGTACTTGACTTTTTACCGCTGCGCTTTTGTCTTGTTACGTTTCCAGCCTACCTATGAGGGATTGAAACTCCAGACAGGGGTTTTTATGGAAGGAGGGAAGATATTGTTTCCAGCCTACCTATGAGGGATTGAAACATAGTAAAACCTGGAAAACTTCCAAAAAAGTAACTTGGTTTCCAGCCTACCTATGAGGGATTGAAACAGTAAACCTGTATTTGGATTTTTATAAGGAAATATTCCGTTTCCAGCCTACCTATGAGGGATTGAAACACCGTTATAACTAAGATTTCCTTCCTCCTGTAATTCAGGTTTCCAGCCTACCTATGAGGGATTGAAACACTCCAATAAGCACTTTCATAAAAAGTCCACATATAGTTTCCAGCCTACCTATGAGGGATTGAAACGCGAGGATGAGTTTATCGCCGCAGCCCGCACATGGGGTTTCCAGCCTACCTATGAGGGATTGAAACTCAATAAAAAATCCTGCATTAAGCAGGATTACATTCGTTTCCAGCCTACCTATGAGGGATTGAAACAACTTGAAAAGGCTTTAGAAGCTTACTATCAAGGAGGTTTCCAGCCTACCTATGAGGGATTGAAACTATTGTGCTTCAAGTTGATGATATTCCCGCAAACTAGTTTCCAGCCTACCTATGAGGGATTGAAACCGCCCCATTCATGCCGGACGGCGCGGTTTTCTGGCGGGTTTCCAGCCTACCTATGAGGGATTGAAACTCATTTACCAAACGCAAACCTCCTTGCCTCATTTTCTGTTTCCAGCCTACCTATGAGGGATTGAAACCGCATCGTTCCTCCTTTCCTCCGCCGCATTTCCCCCGGTTTCCAGCCTACCTATGAGGGATTGAAACCGTTAATCCACGGTCATAACCCTGCGGCTGCCCAAAAGTTTCCAGCCTACCTATGAGGGATTGAAACAAAGTTATTCTGCGTGGGACTATGCCATTAGTTTGGTTTCCAGCCTACCTATGAGGGATTGAAACGATTCTCCCGGACGGCACCTGGCAGGATATGGCCGCGTTTCCAGCCTACCTATGAGGGATTGAAACTTTTTTATGGCCGAGTACCGTTTTGCTTAGTCACGGGTTTCCAGCCTACCTATGAGGGATTGAAACACGCATACGAGGCCGGAGTCATCGAGCTGGCCGACCTGTTTCCAGCCTACCTATGAGGGATTGAAACCATGAGGCAATAGTAAGCGAAGAAATCTGGCAGGCCGGTTTCCAGCCTACCTATGAGGGATTGAAACGGCGTCAGTTTATCTAAAACTTTATCAGGTATTCGTTTCCAGCCTACCTATGAGGGATTGAAACATGCTTCTCTAAAAGGTATATAAACATACCAACTATGTTTCCAGCCTACCTATGAGGGATTGAAACGTTAAATACCTCACAAAAAGAACATTCGGGTATATTGTTTCCAGCCTACCTATGAGGGATTGAAACACTAGGAGGGAATATCTTCCCTCCTTCCATAAAAACGTTTCCAGCCTACCTATGAGGGATTGAAACTAACAAGTAAACACTACAACCTGCTGATCTTGTTCAGTTTCCAGCCTACCTATGAGGGATTGAAACATTTTTTCTAATTTAGTTATAAGATTGTTAATTTCCGTTTCCAGCCTACCTATGAGGGATTGAAACCTAATTTCTGGATCTGTACAAAAGTCAAACTGTTCTCTGTTTCCAGCCTACCTATGAGGGATTGAAACTTTTATTTTCTTCCTTCCATAAGCTGAAACAAATTTCTGTTTCCAGCCTACCTATGAGGGATTGAAACCTGCTTCTAACTGGTGATTATAGGGCTTAACTTTAATGTTTCCAGCCTACCTATGAGGGATTGAAACTATCCTGATAAAGACTTCTAAATTCTTCCGTATCCAGTTTCCAGCCTACCTATGAGGGATTGAAACGGAGTTTTTCCCAGTTTTCTCCTAACCAAAAACTGGGTTTCCAGCCTACCTATGAGGGATTGAAACCCCCTTGACAGGAGAATTATAAAATAATAAGATATAGTTTCCAGCCTACCTATGAGGGATTGAAACTTGTCCCAACCCGTCCCTACCTGTTCGCCCTCAAATAGTTTCCAGCCTACCTATGAGGGATTGAAACAGCCGCTTCCCGTGAACATAGGTAACAATGCGGTCAATGTTTCCAGCCTACCTATGAGGGATTGAAACCCATTGTCTTCCAGGGTAGAACCGGGGTATTTTTGCAGGTTTCCAGCCTACCTATGAGGGATTGAAACTTTTACGGAATCCTGATAATTTCGTTTGCATTCTTTGTTTCCAGCCTACCTATGAGGGATTGAAACGGATAGCATACACTTTTGTTTGTGTCAATACCCTTTGTTTCCAGCCTACCTATGAGGGATTGAAACACATTCATCTTCCAAAGATTTTGCCCCAGTTTGTTGGGTTTCCAGCCTACCTATGAGGGATTGAAACGTTTGAAAAACGTATATACTTTAAACAAAGGAGGGGAGTTTCCAGCCTACCTATGAGGGATTGAAACAATGAGAAGGCCGTATGCCGCAACAGTGGACATACGGCGTTTCCAGCCTACCTATGAGGGATTGAAACTGCTAACAGTTCCCATTGTTTCCTAGCTAACCTCTTCGTTTCCAGCCTACCTATGAGGGATTGAAACAAACTCTTTCCCGGCCTGGCGGTAGGGGAGCAGGCCGTTTCCAGCCTACCTATGAGGGATTGAAACTGTTTTTGCGCACCCCTGCAGGCATCGACATAGATAGTTTCCAGCCTACCTATGAGGGATTGAAACGAGGTAACCGCCTGGCTGCTGTCTGGCTGGACGGTTGGTTTCCAGCCTACCTATGAGGGATTGAAACGCTCCCCTGCCTAGCCTGTAGAGAGGCAGGCAGGGGGTTTCCAGCCTACCTATGAGGGATTGAAACCTCGCACCGGGTTTATACCTGCTCCCGGTGCAGGGAGGTTTCCAGCCTACCTATGAGGGATTGAAACGCCTCTCCTAACAGCAGTTTCAGTTTGTTCGCCGCCGGTTTCCAGCCTACCTATGAGGGATTGAAACGAACGAAACAACAAAAGACCACCAAACGAAGCCAGCCGTTTCCAGCCTACCTATGAGGGATTGAAACCAAAAATGGTGTTTGTGCTAATTTTGCATATGCTGGTTTCCAGCCTACCTATGAGGGATTGAAACACAGGTCAATATAGCCTAAACTGCGCTGTTTTTTCAGTTTCCAGCCTACCTATGAGGGATTGAAACAGGGATTGCTTACGTATTCTTTGGCAGACTTATTTGGTGTTTCCAGCCTACCTATGAGGGATTGAAACTCTTAGAAGAAGAAGCAAAGCTGTTTTTGTAAATGTTTCCAGCCTACCTATGAGGGATTGAAACCTTTTTTCCAAGAAGAAACAGCCTCCTGAAAAATAGGTGTAGATCGTAAAATAGAATTGACCCCCGATCGTCAAATAAAACTGACCCACCCTATGATAAAATCTCCCTCGAGAGGGGGAGGCAAAAGAGGT
>NZ_JAUSUX010000054.1 GCF_030813795.1 Desulfofundulus luciae
CCGCGAGGGGCACGGAATTCCCGGGGAACCCTGGAAGGGTTTGGAAGGTTCCCTCTTCGGGGAATCCTCCGAATTCATTCGGGGGAGGACGTCAAGCCAACAGCAGCCGGTAGTTTAAAAGACATTTTAAAACAACCACCCGCGTGACAAATCACGCGGGTTTTTTTGTGGGCTTCCGGGAGGGAGCTCCAAAACAAAAATGCCATGCGCTCTTGCAAGCGTATGGCAAAAGAAAGGAGTTTCTTAAGGCTATGATAGTGGAAACCCCGGGCGTTGTCAAGCAGGAAAATGGAAATCCAAACCGTTTTTACGAACTTTACGGCAGAACGATTGCCGAACAGGGTGTGGCTCCCATTCCCACCGCTTTGTTCCGTTACCAGAGGGAATTGGGACTTTCCTTCCAGGAGGTGGCTTTTATCTGCCACCTTTTGAGCTACCGGTGGACCGTTAAGGATCCTTATCCCTCCATCAGGGAACTCAGCAAGTTAACCGGCGTGAGTGAAAAGACCCTGCATTCCTATAAAAAAAGCCTGGTTGAAAAGGGACTGATCGTTGTACGCAACAGGTACGATTCCAGCAACGGCCAGCTGAGCAATGAATATGACCTGACGCCTGTCTTTGAAAAGCTGCAGCAGATTATTCAAAGCGAAACCTCCGATTCCGGACAGGGGTGTGTAAAAAATACAGACCCTCCTCTTACCCGGGTGGATCATGCCGGGGGGTGTGAAAAAATTTCACACCCCCCACTTTCCGAATTTCAGAGGGGGGTCTGTAAAAATTTCACCCCCCCTCTTACCATGGGTTCAGACGAATTAAATAATAATATATTTGTTGTTGTTGATGTTGATCATGATACCGATGATTACCAAAAACCGGGAGATAATGTACCCGCAGATAACCACGGCAAAACGCAGGACGATCCCGTAACGGGCACCCATCCACCCCTTAACGCCGCTGTTCTGGGGGAGTTGCAGGCGGCGGTGCTGGTGGCCACCGGCGCCCGGGTGCCTTCAGAGTTCCTGGAGGAACTCCTGCTGGAGTTTCCAAAAGAAAAGATCAGGGAGAAAATCAAACTTATCAGTGAAATGGGCAGCGGTACGGAAATCAGGAACGTTCCCGGCCTGCTGGTTGCCGCTCTCAGGGAAGATTACAGGCACGAACCCGGGCGGCCGCAGGGCCGGGTCGATAAAAATAAATCAAAAACTAAACAAGCGGAAAGTAAAACGGATTCTGAGGAACACGAGAAGCTGAGAAAGCGGGAACTGCTGAAATCCCTTTATCTCTCTTGAGTTGTTCCGCAGTGAGGTGAAGTGGTAATCCCTCTAATTTATCTCGGAGGTTTTACTTACTGCACGGGAGAGCTGGTACACGATGTACTGGTTGAGACTGACCCCTTCCTCCCGCGCTTTTTCGGCTAGAATGCGATGCAGAGATTTCGGGGCGCGCACCAGGATGCGCCCGCTATAGCTCTCATCCACCGGTTCCGGGACTTCTTCGTTCCTTTCCAGGGCATCCGCAATCCAGCAGCGCTTAGCGTCTTCGACCATCTCCATAAGTTCCTCCAGGGTTTCGCCCTGGGTAAGGCAGCCGGGGAGATCCGGCACTTCCGCGACATAGCCCCCCTCGGGAGAAGGGTGGATCATCACCCTGTAAGGCAGGCGAAGGTAATATTCCAGGTCTTTATTCATCTTCCTGCGCCTCCTCTAGAAGTTTGATTGCCCTTTTAATGTAAGCAACCAGGATGTATGGTTGCCGGTAGGGGACTACCAGCTTCAGTTTTCCTTTCCGGTAAACGTAGTGGCTGGACCCGCCTCCCGGTTGGCTGCGCTCAAACCCCGCCCTGCGGAGCACCAGGTCCAGCTCATCAAACCTCACGGTTTTCGGGTTGCGCTTAATCTTTTCCAGGAGCTTTTTCAGGTTGCCCAAAGGATATCACACCCTGTTGCCGTCATGATAGCATATTCGATAACACCGCGTCAATCTGCAGTACATTAAAGACACTGCTCAGGTGGCCCGGAATACAACGTTGACATGTTCATCGTATACTCCGAGTTGGACAAGGGCAAACCGATGCCGGGAGGGTGGCCGGGGACTATCCCGGGAGCGGGGATTTACGCCCACATCACTCTGGCCATTCCCCTGTCCCAGACGGCGGCGAACTGGCTGGGCCTTAGCCAGCCGGTGATCTACATGCCGCTGGATGCGTTTGCCTGCCCAAACAGGTACCATGAGACGTACCGGCAGTGGCAGGGGGGATAATGTTGGTCTGGTTTGTAATTGTTTCCCTGGGAGCTTGGTGGGTAGAGCAGTTCATTGACAAGTAAGAAAGGGCGTGATATACTTCATGTAAGAAATGATTACCGGAGGGTTGGCAAAAATGAGTGAACACTATATTGCACGGGTAACTACAAAAGGACAGGTAACGGTTCCGCTGGAATTGAGGAAGTCCCTGAATATTAAAGAAGGCGATTACATCCTCTTTGAAAAAAAAGGTTCCCGCGTAGAGATAAGGAAAATGATTCCTTTTAATGATTTTGAGGAATTCGCCAGGCCGATCAGGGAAAGGTTCCAAAAGGAAGGCATAACCCCCAGGGACGTTGAGGAAGCGATCAATTGGGCACGACGGGGCGTGAAGTAATGAGAATAACTGTCGATACCAATATTCTTATTTCAGCCCTCGGGTGGAACGGTCCGGAAGCTGCCGTTATCGAAATGGTTCTGGAATCAAAGATAGAGCTTTGCCTTTCAGCCCAGATCCTGAGTGAATTTTACAGGGTGACTCAATATCCCAAGTTTCGTTTCACTAACGAAGAAGTTGATGGTTTTATCGGAAGGCTATTACCCGTGGTTATTTTCGTAACCCCCACGCAAAAAATTGATGTTGTTACCTCGGACCCTGACGACAATAAAATAATTGAATGTGCCATTGCTGGCGAATCGGATTATATAATTTCCGGCGATAAGCATTTGTTGGAGTTAAAAAACTACAGGGGAATAAGCATACTGAGGGCATCTGATTTTTTGCAGTTGCTATTGAGGATTTAGGTACCAAACAGGCCACGGCTGTTTTTTTATAAACTTCCGCCGGGAATACACCTGAATTCATTCAGGTGATGAAAGGCGGCCGTATTTCAGCAGGGGGAGACCGCTTAACAACGGTCTCT
>NZ_JAUSUX010000055.1 GCF_030813795.1 Desulfofundulus luciae
CACAGTATCATTTTGTCTACCACGGCTTCCAGGGTGGATCAGTTTGACAATATCACAGGGGCTAAAAATGGATCAGTTTTATAGTAGCAAATACAGGCCAGGTCGCGGCAATTAAAGTTTCAATCCCTCATAGGTAGGCTGGAAACGCGGCGGGTGACGGAAAAGCACCTGGTGGTGCTGGAGTTTCAATCCCTCATAGGTAGGCTGGAAACGTCCAGCAACAAGCGGACCACGTGGGCCAGGGCCTAGTTTCAATCCCTCATAGGTAGGCTGGAAACTGAATTTACCAAGTTTTTTATCTATATAGCTTTGGGGTTTCAATCCCTCATAGGTAGGCTGGAAACAAGTCCTGCCGTCTATTTCCATGGCTTTTATTCCGCGTTTCAATCCCTCATAGGTAGGCTGGAAACTTGGACGAGCACGACAGCCTCATGAAAGCTGTGTGGGGTTTCAATCCCTCATAGGTAGGCTGGAAACCCGTGGAGGACACGAATATTTTCTTCCCCCAGTGGTAGTTTCAATCCCTCATAGGTAGGCTGGAAACCAGGAAACGGTCCTGGCCGGGAACATGGTAGTACTGTTTCAATCCCTCATAGGTAGGCTGGAAACTCCTTGAAGGGGTGGGGCTGGAAGGAGGATTAACAGTTTCAATCCCTCATAGGTAGGCTGGAAACCAAAATCCTGGGGACAACATTGAAATGCTGTTTATGAGTTTCAATCCCTCATAGGTAGGCTGGAAACTGTAACCCCTGTAACCCCAGCACAGCCGGTTGCAAGTAAGTTTCAATCCCTCATAGGTAGGCTGGAAACGAGAGAAACGGAGGAAATCTAAATGAGCACCAACGAAGTTTCAATCCCTCATAGGTAGGCTGGAAACCGTGGACATCCTGGTGCGGAAGCGGTACGGGGACCCGCGTTTCAATCCCTCATAGGTAGGCTGGAAACCCGGAGTGCACTCACCAGGCAGGTGGTGGCCGTGAAACGTTTCAATCCCTCATAGGTAGGCTGGAAACCGGGCTATGAAAAAACAGCGTAGCTTAGGTTACGTGTTTCAATCCCTCATAGGTAGGCTGGAAACTTTTCCGGGAAATTCCGGGAAAGTCCCGGAAGGGGAGTTTCAATCCCTCATAGGTAGGCTGGAAACCACTTCCCACCGGCGCGGGTCTTCCTTCCTGCCGGCCTGTTTCAATCCCTCATAGGTAGGCTGGAAACCGTAAACACGCGCGCGGCTGGCACAAGCCGAAGCCGGTTTCAATCCCTCATAGGTAGGCTGGAAACCCTGGCGCCGCTACTGCGGCGGAGGAGGTGTTCGCCTGTTTCAATCCCTCATAGGTAGGCTGGAAACTACGAAAATGCCGTCGATCTGGACGATGTGGAAAAGTTTCAATCCCTCATAGGTAGGCTGGAAACCGCGCCTACCGGGAGGCCCGGGGGCTGGCTGAGAAGGTTTCAATCCCTCATAGGTAGGCTGGAAACTGGCTTCCAGGTCGTCGTAGGTTTCCCGGAAGAGGTAGTTTCAATCCCTCATAGGTAGGCTGGAAACACTGCTCCGGCCCCAGAAGCAGCCCGGGCGCATAATGCGTTTCAATCCCTCATAGGTAGGCTGGAAACGGATATACTCCAGCATGGAATACGAGGTCGGAGACGGGTTTCAATCCCTCATAGGTAGGCTGGAAACGTTTTGCGGGAGGCGCTGAAAGCCCTGGCGTATTCGGAGTTTCAATCCCTCATAGGTAGGCTGGAAACGCGCGACGAATTCGGCCCGGTGGCCTTCTATGTGCGGCGTTTCAATCCCTCATAGGTAGGCTGGAAACCCAATCACGCTCAGGCATCTCTCTTTCCCCCTTCTAATTGTTTCAATCCCTCATAGGTAGGCTGGAAACGGCCACTGGTCCGGGAAGGCGGAGGTGTAGGTTATGCGTTTCAATCCCTCATAGGTAGGCTGGAAACGCTTTTTCCAGGGCGGTCAGGCGGTCCAGAATTGCCGTTTCAATCCCTCATAGGTAGGCTGGAAACTGGTAAGATCGCGGAAATAATAAAACTTTGCGAAGAGGTTTCAATCCCTCATAGGTAGGCTGGAAACATATAGTGCCGTATGCTGAAATTGTTGGGTATTTAAAGTTTCAATCCCTCATAGGTAGGCTGGAAACGCCCAGAAGGTATAACTGCACTTGCGTATAATACTGGTTTCAATCCCTCATAGGTAGGCTGGAAACCCCGCCACGCCCACCGGCGGGTGGAGGGGAGAGGGGGTTTCAATCCCTCATAGGTAGGCTGGAAACTACCTAGTTAAATTTATACAGGAAGGAGGATTTATGGTTTCAATCCCTCATAGGTAGGCTGGAAACCGTAGCATAAAACTCACAGATGCGGAGTGGGCAAAAGGTTTCAATCCCTCATAGGTAGGCTGGAAACTGTTGAGTATAGGATAGCACGGTCTTTGAAAAACGTGTTTCAATCCCTCATAGGTAGGCTGGAAACATTGGTTGATGCATTCTTTAATTTCAGAAGTAAACAGTTTCAATCCCTCATAGGTAGGCTGGAAACAGCAACGACGAAAGCCCATTTCCTTCAGTTTTTCTCGGTTTCAATCCCTCATAGGTAGGCTGGAAACCGTTGCTGCATTCTTTGGAGCATCCGGCAGTAGCACGTTTCAATCCCTCATAGGTAGGCTGGAAACGCGTCCCTGGGTGACGGCGGGAAGGAGAGGAAGCAATAGTTTCAATCCCTCATAGGTAGGCTGGAAACTGTTGATCCCTCCTCCCCGGCATACATCCCGCCGGGGTTTCAATCCCTCATAGGTAGGCTGGAAACCCCCAACCACTCATGAATTTATCTGTCATTGTTACAGTTTCAATCCCTCATAGGTAGGCTGGAAACTTATTTTCACACAATGTAAATGCTTTGGTGTGAGAAGGTTTCAATCCCTCATAGGTAGGCTGGAAACCTATTTTGTTGATTGTCAATAGAATTGACCCACTTTGTGCAAATAAAATTGACCCACTGGAGAACAAAAATAACCAGCATTGATCCCCCTGATGAGACGA
>NZ_JAUSUX010000056.1 GCF_030813795.1 Desulfofundulus luciae
AACCCGGAAGGGCACGCAAATCCCGGGGAACCCCGGGTGGGTTCGGGGTGTTTCCTGCGGGGAATCCTCTGAATTCATTCGGGGGAGGACGTCAAAATCAACCTTTAGCGTACGGTCTGGAGGTGTTTTAGAAAGGAATGGTCCTTGTAGGCTAATTTCCCGTTTTATCCCTAAAATAGATATGAACCTTTCAATTGGCATCGGAGTGTGTCCAAAAAAGCAGACTTGTCCATTAAAGTAGCTGTGTAGAGTTTTTATATCGCGAAGAACGGCCTTGATAAAAGTTAATTTATTTGTTGGTCTTCGGCTATTGTAACTAGTGTGAATTTCCCAAAATACGCATTTGGGGAAATTGATACGGTTTCGATCAGAAGCATTTAGTAACAAAAAAGTGCTCAATCGCACGGCCCATCGGGAAGCGGGATACACACGTAGAACCTGTAAGCCTAATACCCGCTGGCTTAAACGCGGTGTAACGTAACTATCAAAAATAAGGAGGTTCCTCGCTATTTAGTATGGGTAGAGACGGAACTATTTGTTAACAAAGACAGTTTTTAGGCAAGCCATAGTCAAGACGGCTTCCAATGATGTAGGCCATTGTGATCAAGGTCTTAACGTTGCGGTAGCCTCTCGCCCTGGCTTTGGCCGCCTGGATAAGGCTGTTGATGCCCTCCAGGATGCCGTTGCTGACACGGGATTCGAACCAGTTGAGGATGCCTTCCCAGTGGTCTTTGATGGTGTAAGCCGCCTGGATCATGGGTACCAGCTTGGAGTGCGTGGCCCAGTAGTACCAACGCTTCAGGAAATCCTCTCCAGCGGCCCGGTCCGGTTGAGTGAATAAATCCTGAAAAGACAGTTTCAGGTTATAAGCCCGCACCGTGTCCAGGTGCTGGTATTTCAGGCTCTCGAGCTTCTTGCGCTGTTTGGCCGTGAGATTGGAGGGGTTCTTCAGCCACAGGTAGCGGGTCTTTTTTAGCTGGTGGTTCTCCTTACTCTCGTCCCGGCGCACTTCGTCTACGGCTGCGTTGATGATCTTCATGACGTGGAAACGGTCAAACACCAGTCTGGCCCGGAGAAAAAAGGACTTCACGCCCGCAATAAACGCCGGCGAGAGGTCACAGCACACGGTCTCAATCCCCTCCGGCCGTCCGCCGTGAGCTTGCAGGTCCTCGCTGAAGGCGGCGATGGTTTCGCTACCTTTGCCCGGAGCGGCAAAGAGCAGCCGGGATGTATCCAGGTCTACAAAGAGGCTGATGTAGTTGTGGCCCCTTTTAGCTGCGGTTTCATCCACGCCGACGCGCCGGACACCGGAGTAATCCTGCTTGGCCCGCGCCTGTTCCACGTAATGGTCGAGGATGCGCCAGAGCCTGGTGTCGTGCTCGCCCACCAGTTCGGCAATAGCCTTCACAGTCATGTCCTGGGCCAGGAGCATGATCAGACCCTCGAAGTAAAGGGTGAAGTCACTCCTCGGTCTGGCCCAGGGTACCTGCACCTGGCGCACTGTACAACCGCCAGGACACTCCACCCGGGGCACCCGGGCGTGCAGGTAGGTGCGGTACTGGAAGAAGTTGAGGTGCCGCCAGGTCTTCTCCTCGCTGTCATAAGCCTTGGCATCGGCACGGCCGCAGGTCGGACAGACAAAGGTGCTGCCGGGTGGGAAGTCTACCCAGATATCGAGCCGGTGCTCCTCCACCGAAAACTTAATGTTAACAACCTCCCAGGGTGGTGTGAGACCCAGAGCTGAGGCAAACACGGTGCGGTAATCCATCATGTGTAGGACCCCCTCAGGCAAGTGGTATGTGTTCCATTTATTTCTCTTCTGAGAGAAGCTTGTCCTACCACAGAAGAATACCAACCATTGCTACCACATGCCACGACTTGTCATAAATTACCATATGACATCTTCTGGTAAAGACTCTTACCCACACTAAATAGCGAAGAACCAATAAGGATCAAGAAAAACATTGCAAATCCAAGAAAGAGTGGTGTGAATATGTTAATTATAGATATTGGGAGGTGTAATAAGTGGAATGTAAACATTATGAAAATAGTAACGCATACAGTCAGCAGGCAGAGTATTGCTTCCCAAATAATTATCGTAACGCAAAAGAAAAATTGCTATGATTCTTTCACCAGGGCTATTGCCGTACCTGTTCATGAGAGACCGAAAGAATATATGAGGAGTCAACCAGTTCATCCTCCCGGAAGAAATATAGCTCCAAATAATTTGCTGTATTTTGCCGGGACCTTTTTTCTGTGGACAATTGATCAGTTTCACGTTGCAC
The DNA here is from genome assembly GCF_030813795.1 of Desulfofundulus luciae. Lineage (NCBI taxonomy): Bacteria > Bacillati > Bacillota > Clostridia > Eubacteriales > Peptococcaceae > Desulfofundulus > Desulfofundulus luciae. The sequence continues at coordinate 2,286 of NZ_JAUSUX010000056.1, forward strand.
TTCACTCCTTTAGCGCAATTCACTTTATATTAGGTGCTATATTTTCCCTTGCTGGACTATTTGTCTGGTTGTTCAAATCCCTTAGAAAGGCAAAATTGTAGATCGTAAAATAGAATTGACCCCCGATCGTCAAATAAAACTGACCCACCCTATGATAAAATCTCCCTCGAGAGGGGGAGGCAAAAGAGG
>NZ_JAUSUX010000057.1 GCF_030813795.1 Desulfofundulus luciae
TGTCTGGACGGAAGAGGAGCCCGGCCCCCCGGAGACGGTGCGCCTCCGGGTCAGTCCCGGCCTTGCCCACAAGTTCCGCGTCACCCGCTACCACCTCAGTCAGGCCGTAAAGGAGCTGCCGGACGGGGGCATCGAGGTGCGTTTTGAGGTGGCCGGCGCCGGGGAGATGATCCCCTGGCTCTTGAGTTGGGGCGCGGCGCTCGAGGTGCTGGAACCTGAGTGGCTCCGGGAGACAATGATTGAGGTCCTGGAGGAGATGCTCGCGCGCTCCCGGCGCAGCCCCGGGGAGGTGAAGGCATGAAACCGGGGTTCCACCTCACCCGGAACGGCAGCAGGACGGTCTGGGTCGAGTACGGCCCGGAGGAGTACCGGGCGCTCTGGGGAGGAAATGAAGAAGATTACTTCGACTACCTCGCCGGGGTGTTAGAGTCGTACAAGGAGCTGAGTGAGGTGTGCCCCGACTCGTGGCTTGTGCGGGTCCCCTTCGACCTCGAGGACTACAGCGCCTGGGCGCGCGAGCACCCCGGGGAAGCGGCCGGGTCGGACGCCCACCTCGTTTGGGCGGTCGAAGTCGCCCGGAGCTCGGAGCGCCTCGCGGCCCTGCGGGAGCGACACCGGCACAAGTGCTCTGTTCCCTCGCGGCCCCCCTTCCAAAGACCACCGGTTAGCCGATTTGGTTTCTGAAGCAATGCGCGGGTTGTTGCGCTCTCAGCGGGCCAATAACTCCTCAGCAATCTCAATTAGCATTTCCTGGTTCTTGATGTCAGTCAGGCGTCTTATCTTGAACTCTGCTCCGTTGCACCAGTAGTCTCCCGCTGAGGGATCGGTCTCAAATACAAGTTCTTCGTTGAAGCGATAAGACGGACTACAATTCATCTTTTGCAGTATCTGGTCTGGGAGCAGCTTCAGGATGTGGTGAGGCCATGCGCGGCGAGCGTATAGATTACGACGAAGGTAATCTTCGTCACGGGGCTGGTAGACTCCTGTGATAAACAGCAGGGGAAAATAGGGATCAACCCCCAACTCGTTACAGACAGCGTAATAGTCGCGGCTCTTGAAGGCCGCGTTACTCACGGGGCACTTAAAAGATGTCATATGAGCAGGTCTCACATGGCCCACTCATACAGTTTCTTCAAGACGGTAGCTCATCGCTGATTATTGCTCCTAATTACAGGATATGGTATACTGGACAACGAGGTGAAATCCAATGGCAGTTGAACGTTTGGTTGAGGAAATCAAAACAATCATAAGCGGGTGAAAGCATTGCCTGAATATGTGGTGGACTCATCGTTCTTAATCTCGCTGTCCAGGATTAACGCCCTCCAGTTGATTAAGCTGCTGCCCGGGCCTGCCCTGTGCCCGGAGGAAGTGTACCAGGAAGTTGTTGAAACAGGTTTACACCGGGGCTACGCCGATGCGTTTCTGATCAGCCGTGAAGTCTTTCTCCCCGAACCACCCCTGGTCAAAAGCGTGGCGGTATCAAATCGCCTGGGAACAAAAGGAATATCACCGGTGGATGATAGCGTTTTATCCCTGGCTTTTCAGCGAAAGGCCGTCCTGTTGACGGATGATATAAGGTTGCGTAAAAAGGCTCTTGGAGCCGGCCTGAAGGTTCATACCTCGCCGGAATTCCTTCTGTACTATCTTAACTATGACAGTTTCAAATCGGCCCTTGATGGTTTGGTAAAACACAGGCGACTGGACGAAAAAATAGCAAAACTTTACCTGGAGGCCAAGAGACAATGGAAAAAAGAGTAAGAATAAGCACCGAGTTTGATCCGGTGCTCTTAAAAAGGTTGGACGCATATGCTTCCAAAAGGTACCTGGACCGTTCATCCGCCCTTCAGCAATTAGTTTCCTTTGCGCTACGTGAAATCTACAAAAAAGAGGCCGTACAGGCTTACCGGGAGGGCCGGATGACTATCCGGCAGTGCGCAGATATGCTGGGAGTCGATTACTTTGAAATGAACGAAATTCTCAAGTCTGAAAATATAAATATCATACCCGAACCCGAACAAGGCCTGGCAACACTGTTGCCGGAATTGGAAGATTCCTTTGGGAAAAACCCGTAAACCATATGCATTACCGGGCTTGTACCCTCACACAGAATGTTTTATAGCCGTAACAACCCCTCACGTGGTTGATCCCAAAAACCCGGGAGCGGTGGATGAAATCGTGCATCTGGGGGACCACTGGAACCCGGTCATCCCCGGGCTGAAACTGGCGGTGGTCAACTCCGTGGAGCCCCACTATTATAAACCCCAAGACGGCGACGTGGTTGTGGATACCATGACCTGTGTCAGGCCCGTGTCCGA
>NZ_JAUSUX010000058.1 GCF_030813795.1 Desulfofundulus luciae
TCGTATCATAGTATTAGAACCACCGGACAACCCCAGATTCCAGTTTAGGAATAATATGGGTTGACCGGATGGTTGGGAACCGGTTCCCATATTACGGGTACCGAGGCCAACAAAATCAATGCCTGATTCCACAGCGGGTACAGTACCGGTACCGGTAAATTGCGCGATTACTGTATCGTGGAATGGGTATTGATAGCAGTTGGCCAACAGTACCTCGAATATGGTGGTGATGCCCAAGCAGTTTGTAAACGCTCGAAATGTACACACAATCTAATCCCTGATCGTTATCAAGCGAATGGACAGGTAAAAGTCCGCTGAGATATTTCTGGGTAATAGATAGTGATGGTTGTGGTCCTGTTCCAGCCGGCCCCGGAACGTGCTGTCAGGCAGTTGTCCCGGCCGGGCCGGCTTTCTGTTGCCTTTTTACACCAAGCTGGGTCTGGACATGGATGCCTCCTTTGCGGGACAATGGGACTAACAAGCCTGGTATGGGGATATTTCTTCCACCTCCAGTGGAGCCCGAAGGGCTACCATTTCGTAAAGCGTGTTACCCCTGGTCCGCCGTCCATTTCTAACCGCTGGATGTACCCCGGCTGCCTGGTGATGGGACCCGCAGCTACCCATTCATGCACCCCCAGGGCCGGATGAGTACTGATTACGAGGGTGAGTAAGGCGGTTCCCCGGGGGCATCCAGGTCCTGTACCCGGCTTGATTTTTTTGAAAAGGGAGGTGAACCCCGTTGAGCAAACTTTTTGTCGGTATCGACGTGAGCCTTAAGGGTAACAGTGTTCGTTGCCTGGACGCCAACGGCGATACTGTACGGAAATTTAGTGTGCCCAATACGGTGGACGGAGCAAGTGTCCTGGTGGATAACCTCGTTGAGCTCGCAGCCCAGCATTCTATGCAACAGGTAGTGCTGGGCATGGAGGCTACTTCTAATTACGGTTACCACCTGACCGCTTTTTGCCAAAACTCGGAGAAACTGGCCCCGTTTTCACCGCAAATCCATGTTTTAAATCCCAGGACGGTCAATAACTTCAAGAAATCTTACAATGACCTGCCGAAAAATGATGATATCGATGCCTGGGTTATTGCTGATAAATTGCGCTTCGGTCGCCTCCCGGAGGAGGTTTTTATGGACGAACGTTTCCTTGCCCTCCAACGGTTGACCCGCACCAGGTTTCACTTAGCCCAGACGATTGCCCGGGAAAAGACGTATTTCTTGAACAATCTTTTCCTGAAATTCAGTTCCCTGCGCCAGGAGAAGATCTTTTCCGATCCCTTCGGCGCTACGGCCATGGCAGTGGTAGAGGAATTCTATTCCCCGGACGAGATTGCCGCCATGCCTTTAGAGGAACTGGTTTCTTTTCTACGGGAGAAGAGCAAAAACCGCCTGGTGGATGCTGAAGGGGTGGCTAAAGCCCTGCAGAAAGCGGCACGCTCTTCCTATCGCCTGAGCAAGTCCCTGGCTGACCCTGTTAACGCCTGCCTGGCTACCAGTATCAGCGTCATCCGGGCCCTGCAGTCAGAGTTGAAAAGGTTGGATAAGCTGATTGCCCAGCATCTGGAGGCCTTCCCTCAGACTTTAACTTCCATCAAAGGTGTTGGCCCGGTTTATGCGGCTGGCATTCTGGCCGAGATCGGCGACATCAGCCGGTTTAAAAACCAGAAAGCTCTGGCTAAATACGCCGGTCTGGTATGGAACGAACACCAATCCGGCCAGTGGAAGGCCCAGGATACCCCGCGGGTTCGCTCCGGCAACAAGTACTTGCGCTATTACCTGGTGGAGGCAGCTAACCTGGTTAGGGTGCATGATCAGGAATACCGCGAATTCTACCAGGCCAAGTACAATGAAGCCCGTACGCATAAACATAAAAGAGCACTCGTCCTTACCGCCAGAAAACTGGTCCGGCTGGTTTTTGCTTTGCTGCGCTCAAACCAGCTTTATACGCCCAGGAAAAAGGGTGATTGATCGCCTCCTTTAAGTGTGACCACTGCAGATAATGCCCAGATATTGTCAGCTTCTGGGCCTGGTTTGTTGTTGCCTTTTTACGACTTAACCCCAAAAATTTTTTCCAATTTCCCTTCAAAAAGTACTTGACTTTTTACCGCTGCGCTT
>NZ_JAUSUX010000059.1 GCF_030813795.1 Desulfofundulus luciae
AGGCCGCTGCCTTGAAGCTAATGTTTTTGAGCGGTGAGGTCTCATAACGGGAAAAAATTTTTGTGGAGATACCTACTGGATCTTGACACGGACCTTTTTTGTCGGCTAGTTGATAAAGATGGACTGGTTATTTTATAATATGAATAACTGGTACGTACGTCATTACGTAACGTCGTCTGAATAAGGAAGCACTGGGTTATTTTCTGAAATTCATTTTTCCAGCTTTCCGGATAGCCACCATTCCCTCGGTTCGTATTCCGGGTAAAGGTAATCATAATTGCTCTGGCGGGGGAATATACAAGGGTCCAGGGATTTGGGTAAGACACGGGTTAGCCAGCCCGTGTTTGTGTTTATATGTGTATTTTGTCCGTAACATAACCATACTAGAGAAGAGAAAAAATGACGAGAGGATGGATAAGAGTGTCTGGTGATCAGAATATATGGGGTCACGAGGGAGAGTATCCCTGCACGCCCCCGGAAAACCCTCCGGGAGAGCCCAACACATCCCCCGTGCGGGAACCCGGTAACCCCGGGTCTACCCCAACACCCCACCGGGTACAGGGGCGTACTAAAGAAAGCATGGAATCCATCAAAGAGCTGGGAGCCAGTCCCGTGCCCGAAGTTAAAAGCAACATTCACTGTTTAACTATTGTCGGCCAAATTGAAGGCCACCTGGTGTTGCCCCCCCAGAACAAGACCACCAAGTATGAACACCTCATCCCGCAGTTGGTTGCCCTGGAGCAGAGCCCGGAGGTGGAAGGGGTGCTGGTAGTATTGAACACGGTAGGGGGAGATGTGGAAGCCGGACTGGCTATTGCAGAAATGATTGCCAGCCTCTCCAAACCCACGGTATCCATCGTACTGGGCGGGGGGCACAGCATCGGGGTGCCGATAGTGCCCTTGTCGCTACCCCAAAGGTTTAGCCTGGTTCTGTAAGAGGCGGAGGATGTTTTCGTAGTTTTCCGCCGGGCACGTAACCCGGGCATTTGCGCTAAACACAAGCTTTAAAACTTTATGAAAGGAAAATTCCTGAATAGGGTGTAGCCCACATTTTTACCACTATGTTTTATCACCATGGGACCTGGGTATATATTACCTTTTGGCTGCAGGTATTGCGGGCGAAAAAATGCGGGTTTTTATTTGCCTTAAAACAGGGAAAAGTTTCTTTTACGGAGAATATATCCCAATTAAGACCTCGTTTGAAAATAGCTCTCAAATATCTTACCCTAAAAACTAGGTGAGACCCAATTATGAACGAGCAGATTAATAATTTATTTGCTGAATTACCAAGTGCTTTAGTAAATGAAGTATTACAATGCACCGAAGGTTTGAGCCAGGCATTACTTGAAGGCTTTGAAAAAGTACATGAGCAAAGGGAGCAATGGCGGAAGAAATTAATGAATCTTGGTATTTTACGCAGGGAGTCAGAACTTCCTTATATACCAATACCTACCACTTGTGGCGTTGATGGTTCTTACGCGATTGAACATCTATTAACCAATGATTTAGTTGCAGCAGCAGCTGTAGCCGTTGAGGGTCTTACCCCACCTTCTGAAACTCGATATTGGCCTGAGCCACGCCACAAGGTGTTGGTAGAGATGGAGGTTCATGATTCTGGAACTGGGACCATACTAAGGGCCTTTATGGATCGGAATGGAACTTGAGCTTGCATCTAATGCTCCGCACGAGCTCGTCTTTATTGATGGCTCACTTACTACACCTCTAATATACTTTAACCAGGCCATGATTAAGGCAATAGAGGCTCAGCAACTCAAGATAACACAATATCTTACAGCGGGTATTGTTCGCTTCCTACAAGCCTATAGAGTTATCCTTTCTTCTGTCCGAACCGATCGCGCGTGGGTGGCCATACCCAAATATACAACGCGTCGTGAAATTAGTAAAATAATAGAGTGGCCGGAGACGTACGACGACCGCGGTTTACTAAGTTTTTTACGATCTACCGCCAAGAATGCTCCTGATTTTAATCAGGAGATGAGAGGCGGCTGACATTCAGCGGTTGTTGAAAGACGGCCGCTTTTTTTTG
>NZ_JAUSUX010000060.1 GCF_030813795.1 Desulfofundulus luciae
ACCTCTTTTGCCTCCCCCTCTCGAGGGAGATTTTATCATAGGGTGGGTCAGTTTTATTTGACGATCGGGGGTCAATTCTATTTTACGATCTACATCCTGGGCTACACCGAGACGGAAATTGTACGACGGACCGGCCATAGCTATTCTAGTATTGAGAACTACTTGCTTACCTTCGCCAAGGTAGTGGGACTGCTGGAGCGCGGCATGCCGCTGCCTCTCATTCGCAAGACCATCGGCTGCTCCATGAAGCTGGTGGAGAAACACGCCTCCCTCTACCGCAAGTACAACACGCCCGATTACCAGTTCATGCTCATGCAACTTAACCGCCTGTTCGAAAGCCAAAACCTCAAAAAGGGGTAACAAAGGGGGCGGAATATTTGGAAAAGTCGCGGAAGGGTCCACGAATTTACAAAACCCTTCTGGACAAGGATTTGGTCACCGCGCAGAAACTGGAAGTCGCTCTTCGCTTTGACCTGGCCAATGAGTCCTGGCTTGCCGAGACCCTTGTAGAACGCTTCAATGTGGCCATGGACGCTTTCGAGGCCGAGCATGGGGTTCAACGGGTCAAACCCGGTGAATTGCTTGTTGAGTACCGCGGTCGGCAGGTTGCTCTCCCATTGCCGAAACCGGAATGGGCCAAACACTTAGCCGAGGATCGGGCGTTTATCCGCCATAAGACCCGGGTCGAACAAGCGACGCTGGATGTATTGAGGCAGGTGGACCCGCAGAGTGGCCTGGAAGACGTGTGGCGGCTCGTCAATCCCCGAGCTCTCCTGCCAAGGTGGGAGCCAGGTGGCTGCAAACGAATGCGTATGCCAGACAGCGCCCGGCTCATCGACCCCCGCCAGATTCGAGTCAGGCCGATTCACCACCCCAACCCTGGTGAGGTATCGGTCCCGTCCGCTGTGCGGAAACCGCTCCTGGAATTCCTTACCGGTGAAGCCGGAGTTGGAACCGCCCGGGCCAACGCTATGCTTGACTTTCTGGCGGCCCAGCGAGAGGCATATTGTCCCCTGCGTTCCGAACTCAAACCCGGACAAGCCGTCTGGCTGGCCCCGGACATGCGGGTCCGCATCCGGCGGTTCACCAAGCTTGACGAAGATAAGAGTAGCGTTCGGTTAAGCTCATCAGGCCCTGGGATTGCCAGTAGGCGTTGCCCAGGGCTCTATTCATTGGCCCGTGGGCCATCCGCCATGGCCCTTTGCGAGCGTTGGCGAATTCATGTACTACCCATTCAGGCAGTCCCAGTGCACGTAGCTCGCGGTACCTTGTCCGCACTCGCTTCCACTGCTTCCAGAGGCACATGCGCAGCCTCCTCCGCATCCAGCCTTCCAGGTTCTTGAAAATGCTGGGCGTTTCGGCCAGGGCAAAGTAGCCCATCCACCCGCCCAAATAAGCGTTTAACCGCTCTATGCGCTCAGCCATGCTTACGGGTTTATTCCGGGAGGTTATTTCCCGGATTTTCATCTTCACCCGTTTGATGGTTTGCGGTGCCAGGCGGATAAGGATTTGCCCTGTTTTGGCTTTATACATGCTAAACCCCAGGAATTTCAGTTTCCACGGCCGGTCTACCGCGCTTTTCTGCTCGTTAATTTTGAGCTTCAACCGCTCCTGCAGGAACTTACGGATACTGGCCATGACCCTTTCCCCCGCCCGCTTGCTTTTGACATATACGTTACAGTCATCGGCATAACGGACAAACTTGTGGCCCCTCTTTTCCAGTTCTTTGTCCAGGTCGTCCAGTAGGATGTTAGCCAAAAGCGGGCTTAAAGGTCCACCCTGCGGCGTCCCTTCTGCCGTCTCTATGACCACTCCGTTCATCATGACGCCTGCGGTGAGATAGCGGCGGATAAG
>NZ_JAUSUX010000061.1 GCF_030813795.1 Desulfofundulus luciae
CCGTCTGTGATATTGTCAGGGTAAAATCCGTCAGTGAAAATGTCAGTATGAAGGAGATGGTTACCCTGTCACAGACGGAACTGAAGCGGATGCTGGTTTTGCAGCGGGTTCTGGAAGGTCAGATCTCAACCTTTGAAGCTGCCCTGGTATTAGGCTTAAGTGAACGTCAGGTATACAGGCTAAAGGCCAAATTCCAGTCGCAGGGGCCTGCTGCCCTCGTCCATGGGAACCGGGGCCGCAAGCCGGTTCACGCTGTTCCCGAGGAGACCCGGCAGCAGATCATCCAACTCGCCCAAACCATTTACAGGGGGTGCAATTATACTTTTCTTAGCGAGTTGCTCTGCGAACGGGAAGGAATCACCTTGAGTCCTTCTTCAGTGGGTCGCATCCTGAAAAGCGCCGGCATTCCGAGCCCGCGGAAGCACCGTCCGCCTAAACTGCACCGCCGTCGTCAGCGGAAACCCCAGTTTGGGATGCTGGTCTTGATCGATGGCAGCCATCATGATTGGCTCGAGGGAAGGGGACCAAAACTGGTTTTGCTTTTGGCGGTGGACGACGCCACCAGTATGATTTTGGCCGCCCTTTTCAGTCTAACGGAAGATTTCGAAGGTTACCGGCGTCTTCTTTTCGACCTGGTTACCCGTTACGGTATTCCTCTGGCCATTTACTCTGACCGGCACACCCTTTTCTTCCCCCCGGAAAAGGAAGTATCCCTTGAGCAGCAGTTGCTGGGAGAGGTTCGGCCGCTGACCCAAATCGGCCGCATTTTAAATGAGTTGGGGATTACCCATATCCCCGCCCGCTCCCCCCAGGCAAAGGGGCGCGTTGAAAGGGCTTTTGGGACTCTTCAGGAACGCCTGACCGTTGAGCTTCGCCTAGCGGGGGCATGTTCCCTCGAAGAGGCCAACGAGGTCCTTGGACGTTTTATTGAACGTTACAACCGGCAGTTCGCGGTACCCCCGGAAAGCTCTGCGTCTGCCTTTCGCCCCGTTCCTGCCCACTTGCGTTTGGAGCATGTTTTTTGCTGGAAGGAGCGCCGGGTTTTGAACCCTGGCTACACCATTCAGTACCAGAAACAGACCTACAGGGTGGTGAATACCAAAGGTGTTCCGGTCATTCCTTTGCGCACGGTGGTGGAGGTGCACAGGCTCGCTGACGGCAGTCTCTTTGTTGGCTGGAACGGCCACATTTACCCCCTTGAATCGGTTCCGGCGAGTTCCTTGTTACCGAAGAATAAAGAAGCTGGGAAAAAGGGCGGGCAGTCTATGGGCAGAAAACCCGCCCCCGACCACCCATGGCGCAAGCCATGGAAATCAAGTCAGATCAATCATGGCGTCAGTTTTTAGCATGTTCTTTGGTGAGCCCCTGAGGCCTTCCCCTGGCGGCGCCGAAGGGGAGTCTTGACAGCCGGGGACCCCTCACGTGGTACAATGGACTACCTGACGGGGGCGTGCTACGTCTTTGTTGCATGTTCCCCGGAGCCGCCCCGTCGGCATTTTTAACTCAACCACGTGAGGGGTGGCTGTCAAGACCGCCGCCTTATTAAAAACCAGGAGTGACATTTTCTTAGCCCAGATGAATGAGATAAGTAATGTGTCTG
>NZ_JAUSUX010000062.1 GCF_030813795.1 Desulfofundulus luciae
TATTGGTAAAACGGTGGAAGTGGATCACTTTTACTTTATCATTGGTGGATCACTTTCACATTATCAGGTGGATCAATTTTATATTGACAAACGCATGTACTGTCCCGACAATGGCCTCCTGCCGCTTCACCGGCGATCCTGTTCAAACTCAAGTTTAAACTTTAGCGCCCCATACAATTCCAACGAAGCTAGAAACCCAGTAAAATCAAGGGTCTTAGTTGGCGGAATCCCCAAAAATTGCGGAAGTGTAGTGCCACGCCTACAAATATTTGGTTTTTCTAACCTGCCTTAACATGGTATAATATCTATGCCATGTATGCCAAAACAAAAACTTTCACCAACAAGGACGGCTCCAAAAGAACCTATGTCCAGATAGTCGAAGCCGTCAGGGAGCACGGCAAAGTGCGCCAGAAAGTGGTGGCCAACCTGGGCCGGATAGACGAACTTCAGAAAGGCAGCCTTGACCGGCTCATTGCCAGCCTGGCTAAATTCTCAAAAACGAAATGGATACAGGCCGAAGCTGATAAACTGATGGTTCACAGTGCCAAGGAATGGGGGTTGGATTTAATTTTCCGGCATCTGTGGGAACAGCTTGGCCTGGACTTTATCCTGAAACGTCACTTCTCCCAGGCATACTCCTGCAGCCAGCTGGCTGAGGCCGTCTATGCTATGGTGCTGAGCCGCATCAGCGATCCGCTTTCCAAACGAGGCGTTAATGAATGGCTCAAAGAAGTTTACCGGCCGTCCTTTGACCAGCTGGAACTGCATCATCTTTACCGTGCCCTTGATTTTCTGGCCGAATATAAAGAGGGGATAGAACTGGACCTTTTTGACAGCACCAGAAACCTGTTCGACCTGGAAGTGGACATGATTTTCTGGGACACCACATCCACATATTTTGAAGGCAGAGGACCAGAGGACCGGAGGAATTGGGCCGTTACGGTCACTCCAAAGATCATCGACCGGACAGAATCTAGGTAATGGTCGGCGTGGTGATGACCCGTGCCGGCATACCTATAGCCCATGAGGTTTTCCGGCAATACAGCTGATGTCAACACATTCAGCCAAATCATTGCCGACGTCCGCGAACGGTTTCAACTGACCCGGGTCGTCTTTGTAGGCGACCGGGGCATGGTCAGCCAGGATATTTTAAAAGATCTGGATGAGAAGCACATCGAATACATTGTGGGTATGCGCATGCGTAAAGTCAAAGACGTCGGCGAAGTACTCGGCGGCAGGTACCGGATCGTCAAAGGAAACCTGAAAGTAAAAGAAGTCTGGTACGATGCTGACCGGTACATCGTTTGCCACAATCCCGTCCAGGCCGAACACGACAAAAAGGCCCGGGTGCCGGAAGCTGGAAGAACAGCTTAAAAACGGCGGAATCAAATCGCTGGTGGGCAACCGTGGTTACCGCCGGTATCTATTGCTCAACAAAGACGCCGTGGTGGGTATAGATCAGGAAGCCCTGAGAGAAGAAGCCCGGTATGACGGCAAGTACGTCCTGCGTACCAACTCTCAACTCAG
>NZ_JAUSUX010000063.1 GCF_030813795.1 Desulfofundulus luciae
TATTGGACGAGTTCGATCTTTACCTGCAAAAACAAGCCGGCCGTCCGGTTCACCCCGAACATGAAGCTATCAATCGTCAATACCAGGAAAAGAAAACCAGAGTTCGCTCCGCCCTGGCCGGGAAGTTCATCAGCACTTTTGGCGAAGCTGGCCGGATGTATCTGGAAGGGCTGCGCAACCACACAGGCGCAAACCTGTACTGGCATTTAGCAGAAATTCTGCGCTATCAAAACATATATGCCACTGAAGACATTGCGGCAGCCATAAAAGAATGCCTGAATATTGGCTCTTATCACAAAAACAGTATTAAAAGGCTGCTGGAGAAGAATGAAATTGCCCCGCTTTCTCTGGATTATGACCCGGCAAGTCTTAATCTGCCGCCGGTGGAAATCAAACGTGACCTTTCCTGTTATGCCCTGGATGAAAGCGAGGCGGCAATTTCATGAGCAATAAGCTGACCAGTTACCTGGAAAGCCAGATGCAGGCATTAAAACTCAAAGGAATGCTTGCTCACTACCGGGAGATTACAGAAAAGGCGTCTCAAAACAACCTGTCTTATACAGAATACCTCTCCCTGCTCTTCGAAGAGGAATTGAAAAGGAAAAACGAGGGAACAGTCAAGACTAAAATTAACAAGGCCCGCTTTCCATTCATCAAAACACTGGAGGAATTTGACTTTGGCTTTCAGCCGTCATTGCGAGAAAAAGAAATCATCGCCTTAAGTTCTTTGGAATTTATTGAGAAAAAAGAAAACGTGATTTTCTTAGGCCCGCCTGGAGTCGGTAAGACCCACCTGTCAGTAGCCCTGGGCATTAAGGCATGCATGGCCAAATATCGGGTGGTTTTTATTACTGCCCAGAAGCTGCTGGAAGAATTAATGCTCAGCGCCAGGGACGGCAGCCTGGCGGACAAGCTGCTGGGCTATTCCCGGCTTAACCTTTTGATCATAGATGAGCTTGGCTATATGCCCGTGAGCAAAGAGCAGGCCAACCTTCTCTTCCGTCTGGTCTCCATGCGCTATGAGAAGGGGAGTATTATCTTAACCACCAACTATAACTTTAACGAATGGGGGGAGATATTTTCCGACCAGGTGGTGGCGGCGGCCATAATTGACCGGCTTGTCCATCACGCCCGGATATTCTATATCAACGGGACAAGCTACAGGCTTAAAGGCAAGCTAAAAGCAGCAAACAACCGTTAAAATGGTAAGCCCATAACCTCCTCATGCTCTTTTGAGCTTGAGCTGAGCTCCCCTTTGAAATGCGAAAATTTTGCCTGCCTTGACAGGTGGAAGCAGCCGGTACAATGGATTGGAGCGAGGCGGTTCCTTACCCCCATCATGCTCCCCATCGCCGTCGCCTCGCCCGTGTATTCCTGCACCGGCTGATGCCGGTTCCTGTCAAGGCCGAGCGAAGCGAGCCAGGCAAAATTTTCGTCTCATCAGGGGGATCAATGCTGGTTATTTTTGTTCTCCAGTGGGTCAATTTTATTTGCACAAAGTGGGTCAATTCTATTGACAATCAACA
>NZ_JAUSUX010000064.1 GCF_030813795.1 Desulfofundulus luciae
TTTACGATCTACCGCCAAGAATGCTCCTGATTTTAATCAGGAGATGAGAGGCGGCTGACATTCAGCGGTTGTTGAAAGACGGCCGCTTTTTTTTGTTTTTCGGAACATTTTTCGCGGAGGAGGTGAGCATGGATGGAGCAAGTGGTGACGCTCAAGCTGAAGCTGTACGAGCCGACTCAGGCCAAGCGTGAGATGTACCAGCTGATGGCCGACCGGTGCACCGATTTCGCCAACCGGTACCTGAGCCTGGACAAAAAAGAGCGGCCCAGGACTTCCGGGGAAGCGAAAAAATATTCCGAGCCGCTGCCGTCGGCGGTGCTGAACCAGGCCATCCGCGACATCAAAGCGAAGCCAAAGGCGAAGCGGTTTAAGCACCTCTGGCCCGCGTTCAGCAACCAGAACTTCCGGGTGGAGAGGGAGGTCACCCGGGATGGCGGAGCCGTTTGGAAGGCCTCTTTCCCCACGCTGGAGAAGAGGGTCGGGGTGCCCATCGTGGTACAGCCTTACCAGGAAAAATACCTGGAGATGCTCCTCTCGGGCCGGGCTAAACAGGGCAGCGCGAGGTTGGTCAGGCGCGGGAAGGACTGGTACGTCCACCTTTCCCTGACTGTTCCGGTAGAAGAGAAACGGGGCGGAAAGGTCATGGGAGTGGACCTGGGCATGATCGACCTCCTGGTGGCTTCCGTCAGCGGGCAGACGCTCTTCTTTTCGGGGGACGAGCTGGTATACGTCCGGAGGCATTATGCCCAACTGCGCAAAAAGCTCCAGAAGGCCGGGGCATACAGGGCGCTGAAACGGCTCGGGGACAAGGAGCACCGATGGGTGACGGACGTGAACCACAAGGTCAGCAGGATGCTTGTGGACTTTGCCATCATCCACGGGGTAACAAAAATCCGGCTGGAGGACCTGACGGGAGCGAGGTGGGCGCACCCTCAGAGGAGGGAGCAGCGGAAGGACCACGGCAGGAGCCTGCAGTACTGGCCGTACTACCAGCTCCGGCAGTTCATCGAGTACAAGGCGGTCTTAGCGGGCATCCGGGTAGAGCTTGTCAACCCCGACCTTACCACACTGACATGCTCCCGGTGCGGGGAAGTGATCAGGACCCGCCCGAAAGGCCGGTGGTTCAGGTGCCCGCGGTGCAGGAGGGTGAAGCACGTGGACGTGAACGCCGCGGATAACATAGCCCAGGCGGTCAGCGGGCTGGCGGCGTGAAGATTGACCTTGGCGGCATGGAGTACGGCCTCCGGGCCGGAAAGTGCCGCAGCCCGGGAGGGTGGAGGGCAGGTGGTCCCTTGAACCTCCCGGGGCGGGCCGATTGGCGCGGCCCAATGGGTGAGCTGATGAGGTGAGGCGGAAACGCGCGAACCGAAGCGGATCCCGACCGGAACCGGGCGTGAACCCCGCGAGGGGCACGGAATTCCCGGGGAACCCTGGAAGGGTTTGGAAGGTTCCCTCTTCGGGGAATCCTCCGAATTCATTCGGGGGAGGACGTCAA
>NZ_JAUSUX010000065.1 GCF_030813795.1 Desulfofundulus luciae
CCGCGGCTTCGGTGCGGTGCTTGAGCCCCGTTTCATTTTCGGCGCAGGGCCACTTGACCAGTGAGCTATTACGCACTCTTTGAATGATGGCTGCTTCTAAGCCAACATCCTGGTTGTCTTCGCAGCCCCACATCCTTCCCCACTTAGCACCGCTTCGGGACCTTAGCCGGCGGTCCGGGCTGTTCCCCTCTCGACTACGGATCTTAGCACTCGTAGTCTGACTCCCATACATCGAGCAACCGGCATTCGTAGTTTGATTGGGTTCGGTAACCCGCGAAGGCCCCTAGCCCAGTCAGTGCTCTACCTCCGGCTCTCTCGTATGAGGCTAGCCCTAAAGCTATTTCGGGGAGAACCAGCTATTTCCGGGTTCGATTGGCATTTCACCCCTACCCACACCTCATCCACCGCCTTTTCAACGACGGTTGGTTCGAGCCTCCACGTAACTTTACTTACGCTTCACTCTGGACATGGGTAGCTCACCCGGTTTCGGGTCTACTCCAGCGGACTTATCGCCCTATTCAGACTCGCTTTCGCTACGGCTCCGGCCTTTTTTGCCTTAACCTCGCCCGCTAGACGTAACTCGCCGGTCCGTTCTACAAAAAGTACGCCGTCACCCAGCACTCAACTCGGTGCTTACGGTTGCCTTAAACAGGCCCTTCCCTCCCGGAATGTATCAGCCCCTCTAAAGCCTAAGGTAAGCACTCAGTTGAGTGCTGGGCTCCGACTGCTTGTAGGCATACGGTTTCAGGTCCTATTTCACTCCCCTCCCGGGGTGCTTTTCACCTTTCCCTCACGGTACTCGTCCTCTATCGGTCGCTTTGGGTATTTAGCCTTGGAAGGTGGTCCTCCCTGATTCCCGCAGGATTCCACGTGCCCCGCGGTACTTGGGATCCTCCCCGCACTGCTTCCCTTTTCGCCTACAGGGCTATTACCTTCTGCGGCGGGGCTTTCCAGCCCGCTTCGGCTAAGTTCCGCAGTACGTCAACGGGAGTCCCGCAACCCCGCATCCAGCACTCAGCCCAGCAGTTGAAAGGTGAGTTGTGCCAACTTGAAAGTGAGACTTCCTTTTCAATTGCCCGGCTGAGTGCTGGATGGGTTTAGGCTGTCCCCTCTTCGCTCGCCGCTACTACGGGGATCGCTTTTGCTTTCTTTTCCTCCGGGTACTAAGATGTTTCAGTTCCCCGGGTGCCCCTCCCGTACCTATGGATTCAGTACGGAATGACGGGGGTTCGCCCCCGCCGGGTTGCCCCATTCGGAAATCCACGGATCTACGCCTGCTTGCGGCTCCCCGTGGCTTTTCGCAGCTTGCCACGTCCTTCGTCGGCCCAAAGCGCCCAGGCATCCACCGTATGCCCTTCCTAGCTTGACCTCGACGAACTACTCCCTCCACTGTGAAGTTTTCAAGGAACATCTTGAGGG
>NZ_JAUSUX010000066.1 GCF_030813795.1 Desulfofundulus luciae
CTGGCGGTGGTCAACTCCGTGGAGCCCCACTATTATAAACCCCAAGACGGCGACGTGGTTGTGGATACCATGACCTGTGTCAGGCCCGTGTCCGACCCGGTTTTGCAGGCCGAAAGGGATACCGCCCGGGAGATGTACCGGCGCTGCATGGAAGAAGCCGTGGACTTCATCCACCGGGCGAAAAAGGTCCACGACGAAATGGAGTCCTACTACATCCCGAACATGAACTTCCAGGACATCGAAGCCCGCAGGCAAAAGGTGCTGGCCAGGATCCTGGAGCTGGCTGAGGAGGTAAACGGGCAGTAGGGATAGAATTGCAGGTAACATCTGCGGAAGAAATGTAGTGATTTTATGACTGCCTCAAACTGGGTGGCCCTTCCAGGCCGCCCTTTTTCTAGTCCGTAATTTAATATATTTGTCACCCGCCGAACGGGCGGTAAAACAGCCAGGGTACCTGCTGGCCACCGGAATTGGAAGATTACTTTGGGAAAAACTTATAACCATGTGCCATTACCGGGCTTTGATCCGTATACAGAATATTTATAACAGACACCGCCCCCACAGGGTAGTGTCTACCGTAGAAACGGACAAGCTTTCGCGGTATTGGTTTTTAAAATAAAGGTTTGCACTTTTCACATGGTCCAGACAAGCAGGCTGGAAGCGGTAACCGTTCAGAAACTCTACCATCTACGCGGCGGACACTTATGTGTCCGGCTGCCCTGGTATTATCAGCATGGAACGAACCGGCACGCCGCCAACTTCTATCGGACGTACAAACGGATGGATCTAGGGGAAATGTTTCACGACCACGGGGAAAATGAGACGGGAATACAATGCCCCGGGCATCAGGTAGAAGGACAAGGGAGGGGGAGCCACTATGCCGTACCCGCGTACCCGGGACCACCCGGAAGCGGTCATCAAGATCCTGCTCACGGTAATCGAAAAAACGCCCGCAGGCGGGGCCACCCTGGAAGAGCTGAAGGAGGCATACCGGGAGGTCAAGGACCGGGAGCCGAGCGAGAAGACCATCCGGCGCATCATCCGGCGCATCAACCTCCTCTTCGACCCGCTGGCCTACAACGATGAGGACGACTGCGAGGAGATCGACAGGGAGCCGCGGGCCATCGAGGTCCGGAAAAAAGGCGACCGCCACACGTACATCTTCACCCGCGACCTCGCCGCGCCCCGGTTCGATCCCGGCCTGGCCCTGCTCCTGGCCCTGAGCCTCTACCCGCAGCAGCGGCACCTCCTGCCCGACCAGTTCGAAGTGCTTTTGAAGCTCGTCTTCGAGAGCGTACTGCAGCGGGTAGCCGAGTGGAGTCGCCTGCGGCAGGAGATGGAGCGCTACGTATACGTCTCGGGGCACGGCCCGGCAAACCCGCAGAAGAACGCGCGCCTGGTAGAGCGGATACTCCAGG
>NZ_JAUSUX010000067.1 GCF_030813795.1 Desulfofundulus luciae
GGATGCCCCTTCTCCTCCAGGAAGGGCAGGATCTCTTCGCCGCTGGTGCCCACAGTTTCATCGGCAATCTTATCCACAAAGTCCTTACCCAGGCCGGCTGCTTCGGCGGCTTCTTCCAGTTGCGGCCGCAACTGGTCTTTCAGGGCCTTGGGCATCCACACCACCCGGGCCAGGCCGCCGTCTGCGGGCACAAACTTGCGGGATGCCAGGTAGGACTTACTGATTCCCATAAAGCCGGGCATCTGGGCACCGCCGCCAATGGTGCCGGCCATGGTGGAGAAGGTCATCCCCGAGGGGGTCATGCCACCGTGCTCCCGGTTGACCACCATAAAGCCGTTGCACTCCGGCACCATGGCCAGGATGCATTCGAAGCAGCCGCAGGAAGTCATGGGATATTCCATGATGGTGTAGAAGTTGACCGCCTCGATGGTCCGCTGGGAGTTGGCGTGAACAAATTCGTTGACCGACTTCCACTGTCCTTTGACCGGATCTATGAGCCCCTCCAGCTTGATGGGCTGGTTTGGCCCGTGGGGGTTGATTTCATAGGAAGCCTTGGCGTCCAGCCAGCTCACCGCACCGCACAGGCCCGTCCGTTCGGGAGGAACGATGCACACGTGGGTGGGGGCAAAGGACTGGCAGAGGGTGCAGGAATAGAAGGTGTCCACGGTTTCATCCTTCAACTCCTTCAACCGGTCATCCCGTTTCTTGTAGTACTGCCGGGCCAGTTCCCGCATCTCCAGTACCTTTTGCTCGTCAGTGTAAATGGTTACCTGCACCCGGTCCACCACCGCGGCAAATTCCGACTTGAACTTGGCGTAGAGGATATTGCCCAGGTGTTTTAAGCGGAAGCCTTTGGCAAAAGCGCCGTTGCTTATGCGCACCCACATGATGTCCCGCTGGGCCACGTGCCATAGACCTTCGCCGTAGTTGGTGAAGTAATGTATGCGCCGCTCCAGCACGGGCTCGAAGTCTTCCTGCATCTTACGCCCGTAAACATCCACGATGATACCCAGGGGCATGGCGCTTCCCGGTTGTACGGTGTCGATGTCGGGACCAATCACTTCCACCTTGCCGTCTTCCACTTCGTCCGGGCCGACCATGCGCACCAGTTCGAAGCTGGGGGTCCTGGTGCCTCCGAATTCCACATACATGTCCTTCTTGCGGATGGACTCACCCTCGAAGGCCGGGCCGACGGTGATGGGCGCATCGATGTCTATGCTGGTAATCTTAATTTCACGCAACTCCATACCCAGCTGGATGGCTTTTTCCAGATCCGGCTCGTAGATAAACCAATCTTTTATTTGCTTGTCTTCAGGCAAGGGCTGGTCGGTGATAATGGGAATGCCGATGTTGATTGCCCCCATGCAGGC
>NZ_JAUSUX010000068.1 GCF_030813795.1 Desulfofundulus luciae
CTACTCGATAATCTGGGTGACCACGCCGGCTCCGACGGTACGGCCACCTTCCCGGATGGCGAAGCGCAGCCCTTCTTCAATGGCAATGGGGGTGATCAGCTTGATCTCCAGCCGAACGTTGTCCCCGGGCATCACCATCTCCACACCTTCAGGCAGCGTTATCGTTCCCGTCACGTCCGTCGTCCGGAAGTAAAACTGCGGCCGGTACCCGTTAAAGAACGGCGTATGCCGTCCTCCTTCTTCCTTGGTCAACACGTATACCTCCGCACTGAAGTGGGTGTGCGGCTTGATGCTCCCGGGCTTCGCCAGCACCATCCCCCGCTCCACTTCCTTCCGGTCAATCCCGCGTAACAGACACCCAATGTTGTCCCCTGCTTCCCCACGGTCCAGAATCTTCCGGAACATTTCCACGCCCGTGACCACCGTCTTCTTCGGCTTTTCCATCAGTCCCACTATCTCTACTTCGTCGCCCACCTTCACCGTGCCCCGCTCTACACGCCCCGTCACCACCGTACCGCGACCGGTAATGCTGAACACGTCCTCTATGGGCATCAGGAAGGGCTTGTCAATGTCCCGCTGCGGCGTCGGAATGTATTCGTCCACCGCGTCCATCAGTTCCCAGATCGATTTGCACCATTCGCACTCCCGTTTCCCGCAACCGCATTCCAGCGCCTTTAACGCCGAACCGGTGATCACCGGTACGTCGTCCCCGGGAAATTCATAGGTGGACAGAAGTTCCCGCACTTCCATCTCCACCAACTCCAGAAGTTCCGCGTCGTCCACCATGTCCGCCTTGTTCAGGTATACCACAATGTAGGGCACCCCCACCTGCCGGGCCAGCAATATGTGCTCCCGCGTCTGGGGCATGGGACCATCCGCCGCCGATACCACCAGAATCGCCCCGTCCATCTGGGCCGCACCGGTGATCATGTTCTTCACGTAGTCCGCGTGGCCCGGACAGTCTACGTGGGCATAGTGCCTTTTCTCCGTCTCGTATTCCACGTGGGCCGTGTTAATGGTAATCCCCCGCTCCCGCTCTTCCGGAGCGTTGTCGATCTCTTCGTATTTCTTGACCTGCGCCTTGCCCACCGTGGCCAGCACCGTGGTGATGGCTGCCGTCAAAGTGGTCTTCCCGTGGTCAACGTGTCCAATGGTCCCTACGTTTACGTGGGGTTTGGTCCGCTCAAATTTGGCCTTGGCCATG
>NZ_JAUSUX010000069.1 GCF_030813795.1 Desulfofundulus luciae
GTACCGTGATAGAGGAGGGAAAAACACCCCAGGGAGGTGTGCACCGCCAGGATTACGCCGGTGGAGGCGCAGGCCCGGGAGATTTCTTCAATGGCCATGATATAGGATAAAAAGTCGCACCCGGCACCGCCGTATTCTTCGGGTATGGGTATGCCCATCAAGCCCAGTTCGGCCAGCTTCTTCAGGTTCTCCCGGGGGAAGCGGTGTTCTTTGTCGATTTCAGCCGCCCGAGGGGCAAATTCGTTCTGGGCCAGTTTGCGCACCGTGTCGCGGATCATCAGTTGTTCTTCGGTAAGGTCAAAGTCCAGGGTCATTTTAATTCAGCTCCTTACGTGACTTTTTAGTCATCTACCCGCACCAGCACGGCATCGCCCTGGGCGGCGCCGCTGCAAATGGCCGCAATGCCCAGACCGCCGCCCCGCCGGCGTAGTTCATAGATGAGCGTCATCAGAATGCGGGCACCGCTGGCGCCAATGGGATGGCCAAAGGCCACCGCGCCGCCGTTTACATTTATTTTGTCTTTCGGTAAGTTGGCAATCTTTGCACTGACCAGGACCACGGCCGCAAAGGCTTCGTTTACTTCAAAAAGGTCAATGGCGTCTACCGTGAGCCCTTTTGGGGCCAGCAGCTTGTTGATGGACAGCCCCGGTACGGTGGCAATGTATTTGGCATCCCGGGAAACCGAGGCATGCCCCAGGATGGTGGCCAGGGGTTTTATGCCCAGTTCGTGTGCTTTTTCCCGGGACATCAGCACTAAAGCCCCCGCCCCGTCATTGACCCCCGGGGCATTTCCCGCCGTGACCGTGTTGTTGGGGTCGAAAACCGGCGGCAGGCGACGCAGGGCCTCCAGGCTGGTGTCCCGGCGGGGGGCTTCGTCCGTGTCCACCACTTTCGGGTCGCCCTTCTTCTGGGGTACGGCCACGGGCACGATTTCTTCCTTCAGCCGCCCGCCGTCCATGGCCGCGATGGCCAGCCGGTGGCTGCGCAGGGCCCATTCATCCTGTTCTTCCCGGGAGACGCCGTATTCTCTGGCCACTTCGCCGCCGTGGATGGCCATGTGCCGGTTGTAAAAGGCGCACCACAGGCCGTCGTGGACCATCAGGTCGACAAACCTGG
>NZ_JAUSUX010000070.1 GCF_030813795.1 Desulfofundulus luciae
GCAGTCACGTCCACAGCCGGGATACTGTCCAATAAGGCAATTTGTTCCTGGTAAGCGCGCAGGCACTTTTCAATTTCCTGGTCTACCTCCGCGATGCTCTGTTCAATTTGTTCCAAATGTTTGAGCTGCATTCTTAAAAGCCTGCGTTGCTGTTCGGACAAAGTACCCCGGGTGGCCTCGGCAATTTGCTCTTCTTTTTTGCGCGCTCTGCCCTTTAAGTAATCTTTTAAGAGAGAGGGGTCAATTTGACCATAAGCAATTAAGTGTTCCAGGATCGTCCGGCCAGAAACACCAAAGACATCGGAAAGGACCGAAGAAAGCTTAATGGCGTTGGTCTGAAGCAACTTTTCGATCCGGTTTTTCTGGGAAGCGGCTTCCTCCACCAGGCTTTTGCGGTAACGGGTCAGCTCCCTTAATTCCCGGATGGGTTTGGTCGGAATAAAACTGCCCCGCAAGAGACCTGTTCTTAAGAGTTGGGCAATCCACTGGGCATCCTTAATGTCGGTTTTTCTCCCGGGAACGTTTTTGATGTGCCGGGCGTTAACCAAAAGGATGACCATGTTGCCCTTTTCTAAAACGTCGTACACCGGCTTCCAATAGACACCGGTACTTTCCATGGCGACATTACGGCAGTTCTCCGCTTGAAGCCAGCTGCGCAGCTCTTGTAGTCCCTGCGGCAAGGCGGAAAACTCCCTGATGGTTGCTTCCGGTTTTTGGTCCAAAGGTCCTTTCAGCAAACAGGCCGTAATTATATCCCGGTGCACATCAAGGCCGCAGCAACACTCTAAAATGGCTTCCATAACGCTTTCCCTCCCTGCGGTGGGTTTTGAATAAGGCGTAGCAACCTGAGAAAAAAGAATTTTAGCATCCGTGATCCATCGGTACACAGTGGGCTGTGCTCAAAGGTTGCCGGTCCAGTTTAGGGTGCGGGTTTGCAGAAACTGCCATTAAAATAACGGAAACCGACGCCTTATTCACCTTCCAGTATGGCAGAAAAAGTTGGTAATGGAAAGTCTAGCTGACTCGATTTTCATTCGTGGGTTGTGATAAAAATTATCATGGAAGTTTAGG
>NZ_JAUSUX010000071.1 GCF_030813795.1 Desulfofundulus luciae
TTTTATAAACTTCCGCCGGGAATACACCTGAATTCATTCAGGTGATGAAAGGCGGCCGTATTTCAGCAGGGGGAGACCGCTTAACAACGGTCTCTCCTCTTTTTTTAGCGGGGTAACCCGCGGGAGGGAGGTGGAAGGAGAGATGGAGCAGGTCATTACGCTCAAGCTGAAGCTGTACCGGCCCACGCAGGCGAAGCGGGAGATGTACCAGCTGATGGCCGACAGGACAACGGAATTTGCGAACAACTACCTAAAACTGGACAAAAAAGACCGGCCCAGGACGTCAAAAGAAGCCAAGGAGTATTCGGACCCGCTGCCGTCGGCAGTGCTGTGTCAGGCTGTCAGGGACATTAAGAGCAAGCCGAAAGCCAGACGCTTCAAGCGGTTATGGCCCGCATTCAACAACCAGAACTTCCGGGTGGAGAAAGAGTATACCGTAGGCGGCGGAGCCGTCTACAAGGTCTCTTTCCCCACGCTGGAGAAGAGGGTCGGGGTGCCCAACGTGGTTACACCGTACCACAAGAAATATTTGGATTTACTGCTTGCAGGAAAAGTTAAACAGGGAGTGGCCCGGCTGGTCAAATGCGGGAAGTACTGGTACATCCACCTGAACCTGACGGTACCCGTGGAGCGGGTCCAGAAGCCGGAAAAGGTCATGGGCGTCGATTTAGGGCTGGTAGACCTGCTGGTGGCCAGTGCAGGGGGCCAGACGCTGTTTTTCCCTGGCGGCGGACTGGTATATATCCGCAGGCACTATGCTGACCTGCGCAAAAAGCTCCAGAAAGCCGGGGCGTACAAGGCCCTGAAAGAGTTGGGAGATAAAGAGCACCGGTGGGTGAAGGACGTGAACCACAAGATCAGCCACGCGGTAATCGAGTTTGCCAAGTTTCACGGTGTGACCAAAATCCGAATGGAGGACCTGACGGTGGCGAGGTGGACGAAAGCACAGGGGAAGGAACAGCGCAAGGATCACGGCAGGAGCCTGCATTACTGGCCCTATTACCAGCTCCGGCAATTCATCGAGTACAAGGCGGCACTGGCCGGCATCCAGGTG
>NZ_JAUSUX010000072.1 GCF_030813795.1 Desulfofundulus luciae
TGGCTGCCGTCAAAGTGGTCTTCCCGTGGTCAACGTGTCCAATGGTCCCTACGTTTACGTGGGGTTTGGTCCGCTCAAATTTGGCCTTGGCCATGTTCGTTTTTCCTCCTCCTTAAAAACCACTTTTTTACACACTTCTAAATTATTACCACTTTTCTTTAAATCATGCAATAAGCCATAGAACACAAAATTCGCTAAAGGGCTTAAAATTCCTGCTCCCCAAAATAAAAATCACCAGCTTTTGTGCTGGTGATCCTCTACTGGTAGCGGCGCAGGGACTCGAACCCCGGACACAGCGGGTATGAACCGCTTGCTCTAACCAACTGAGCTACGCCGCCGCAATGAGAAGCGCGAGGTGAGAACTGGGAAATGAGAATTCAAGGCTGGAATTCGGCTTTGCCGAATTCCTTTTAAATCTCACCTCTAACCTCTCGCCTCTCACTTCTCAAACTGGAGCCACTAACCGGGATTGAACCGGTGACCTCGTCCTTACCAAGGACGCGCTCTACCGACTGAGCTATAGTGGCATTGGTTGCGGGGGTAGGATTTGAACCTACGACCTTCGGGTTATGAGCCCGACGAGCTACCGGCTGCTCCACCCCGCGTCGACAAGTTATATTATAACACAGAACCGGAACTTTTTCAAACCCTTTATTGAAGAAGCCCGGTCCTGAAAATAAGCTGGTATTTGGTGGAGGGGGCAGGATTCGAACCTGCGAAGGCGTCAGCCGGCAGATTTACAGTCTGCTCCCTTTGACCACTCGGGAACCCCTCCACGGGAAAAACTGGAGCCGGCGATGGGACTCGAACCCGCAACCTGCTGATTACAAGTCAGCTGCTCTGCCAATTGAGCTACGCCGGCATGGCTCACTCGCTTCAGGCGCAGTTCTTATGATAACAGAAAAGCACTGCCGTGTCAATACCTCCACCGCAGTCCTGTGATCCGTCTGTGATATTGTCAGGGTAAAATCCGTCAGTGAAAATGTCAGTATGAAGGAGATGGTTACCCTGTCACAGACGGAACTGAAGC
>NZ_JAUSUX010000073.1 GCF_030813795.1 Desulfofundulus luciae
AATCTGAGGTGAACACCGGTAACCCGGGCAATATGCTCCCGGTTCAAGTCTTTACCGGCCAGGGCGGCCACCCGGCTGAAGTCCAGCTGCCAGCTTTCCCACTGGGATTCGGAGATAAACAGTTCTTCCCGGATTCTTGAGGGTCGTTCTCCGGAAATGGCCATTTGCAGAGCAAAGGTACTGCGAAAAACCCGGTTCCGGCGATGTTTTAGCGCCTGACCGGCCAGAGGAAGGCAAACCCCTTTCTCCCAGAGGGGTTTTAACCGCTCCCGGATGGATTTGGCAGTGATATTGGTGAGCAGTGACAGGTGGGGCTGGTCAAAGACCGCCCCCTGGAGATAGGCCTCTTCAATCAGCCTGAGCAGCCGCGCATTTTGCATGGCTTTCAGGCCAAATTCCCGGTGAATCTCCAGATCATCCGGTGCAAAAGGGGTGAGCACAACCGGCCGTTTGGGTAGAAGAGAATACTTTTCCCGCTGATGGGCATATTCGGCAGAAATGAGGGGGAAAACAATCTGGTTGATCATTCGGTCCGTTTCCTGGTTCAGAAAACCAAGACCTTTGGCAGCAACGGACCTGGCTTCCTCGAAGGACAATCCAAACCGGTCCATGCTTTCCCTGACCAGCCAGTGAAAAAGGCATTTTTGTTCGACAGAATTCGTTTGGACCAGGAGATTTTGGCGGTGAAACCTGGGGCGTCCCATGCAATCACCCCACATCGGATTTTTAGAGGGTCTTATGGGCTGGGGATATGCCGCTCTTGTGGGCAGCAGCCCTGTCCGCAAGTACGACAGTTGCCATGCTGTCGTACACAAAACTAAAACCCGGCTGCCCACAAGAGCTTGGATAACTCTGCGAGTTATCCACATATCCCCAGCCACGACTACGAATGACCATGACCATCATGACTACCATGTTATTCCTGAATACCAGTTTAATAGCGGGACTAAACATTGTCCAGCAACGGGTATAGCCTCTTTCGGGAGAGATTTCCCTTACGGGTTAAACCGGTGGATGGAG